>PHBI01000118.1 GCA_002841945.1 Deltaproteobacteria bacterium HGW-Deltaproteobacteria-14 | reverse complement strand
CTTGGCGCCGGGCTAACCGGACACCGCGATGCAGTTCTCAAAGTATTGTTCCAACGCCTTCTGACCCCGGACCAACCTTACGGTTGGAACGCGACCGTCGTGCGCTAGAGCCCGACTTGACTTCCTGCTATCCAGTTTTCAAGGAGCGACTGCTCCGCTTCGTTTGGGGTGTCCCCCGTCGAAGCGGGGCGAACAGTGATGCAACCCCCGGCCGATGTCAACCCACTTTTTTTCGCCCTCGTGTCGCTTCTTCGCGACGTCTTCGGAAACTCCTCTGAGTCCGCGGGGTTTCGCGGGTCGCAGGGAAGTGGAGCGCGGGGCCGGGGCCTCGCCGGCGTCGCGTGGGACGAGACCCGTGGCGGCGCCTCGAACAGCGCTCAGGCCGGCCATTCATGCGGTCGTGATGCGCGTTTAGGGCCAGATCCGGCGCGGCGACGGCGCGATCGGCGTAGGCGACGCTTGACGCTGCTGCTCGGCTGTAGGCAGCCTGACTTAGACAGGAGGTTCGACCATGCGCATGATTCTCTTCGGGCCACCGGGCGCGGGCAAGGGTACCCAGGCCGGGCGGCTCCTCGAGCGCCACCCCGAGCTCGCTCACCTCTCGACCGGCGACATGCTGCGCAGCGCGGTCGCCGAGGGCACCGCGCTCGGCAGACAGGCCGACGTCTTCATGAAGGCGGGCGACCTGGTCCCGGACACGCTCGTGGTCGGCCTCGTGATGGAGCGCCTCGAGAAGCCGGACTGTCGGGACGGCTTCATGCTCGACGGCTTCCCGCGGACCGTGCCCCAGGCCGAGGCGCTCGATCGGGCGCTGCGAGAGGCCGGCATCGCCCTCGATCACGTCGTGGTGATCGAGGTCCCCGACGAGCTCATCGTCGAGCGCATCACGGGCCGCCGGATGGACCCCGAGACGGGCGCCATCTACCACGTGAAGTTCAGCCCGCCGCCCGAGGAGGCCGCAGGCCGCGTCGTGCAGCGCAAGGACGACACCGTCGAGGCGGTCACGGCGCGGCTGGCGAAGTACCACTCCGAGACGACGCCGGTCCTCCCGCACTACGAGGCGCAGGGGCTCGTGCGCAAGATCGACGGGGTCGGGCCACCGCACGAGGTGGCGCTGCGGATCGAGCGCGCGCTGTAGCGCCGGTCAGGCCGCGCGCGCCGCCGCCTCGGGCCGATCGCGGTGGGGATCCGCTCGGCCCGGCGCGGCCCTCAGGCGGGCGTAGCCTCGAGCGACCGCGGGACGAGGATGCGACGGCTCGCGCGGAAGCCGTCGCCGAAGCGTGCGACGCCGTCACCGCGCATGCGCGCGGCGTCCTCGCGGAAGTACCGGTTCAGGTCGTCGCGGGTGTAGACGTCGTACTGGATGGTCCAGTGCGTGTCCGAGCTCGGCGCGTCGCCCTCGTCTTGGGGGTTGCGGCCGTACCAGCGCGCGCGGAAGAACCCCGGGATCTGCAGCATCTCCTTGATGTGCGCGGCCATCCAGCGCTCGTAGTCCCCGACTATGGCGGCGTCGACCACCAGGTTCACCTCGTACACGACCATCTCAGGGCTCCTCGTCGCGGGTGATCACGGCAGGCGGAACACGGCCCGCATCGCCGCGTGGTCGGAACCACCGTAGCCGCCGCCGTAGCGGCCACGCACGACGCCGACCGTGCCGTCGACGTACAGCGCGTCGCCGCCCGGCGGGACGTACAGGTGGTCGAGGCCGACGCGCTCGTTCAGGTAAGTCACGGTCCAGGCGTCGTTGGGCGAGAGCCGGGCGTCGAGGCGGTCGAGCCCGCCGGCCGCCTCGAGGGCGTCGAGGGGGGCGGAGCCCGGGACGTCGTTCAGATCCCCCCCCATGACGATGATGGCGGCGGGGTTGTCGGCGGCCACGGCGAGCACGATCTCGCGGGCGGCGCGCGCCTCGGCGAGGCGGCGCTCGGGGTCGTCGCCCGCCTTCGACTTGAAGTGGGCGACGAAGACGATGACGGCCTGGCCGCCGACGGCGTAGTGGACCTCGAGGAACTCGCGGGCGAAGTAGATCGGGCGGTCCCCGTCGTAGGCGATCGGGAGCTCCGCGTGGCGCACCACCGCCGTCGGCGGCCCGGGCCCCAGCACCGCCACATCGACGCTCGCGGGCCAGCCGGACTCGCCGAGCACGCCCTCGGGCAGGCGGGCGGCGACGCGGTCGAGCAGGGCGTCGAGGCAGGCCTGGTTCTCGACCTCCTGCAGCAACACGATGTCGGCGTCGAGGCCCAGGATCGCGCCGGCGATCTGGTCGGCGCGCCCTACGAACGCGCCCTGCGACTCGGCGACCTCGAAGTCGCCGGGGCCGCAGTTGTCGCTGTCGCAGACGGTGTCGAAGAAGAGGTGGACGTTGAAGGTCGCGATCCGCAAGAAGTTGGGCTGGACCACCTCGGCCTGGGCGTCCGCGGGCCCCGGCTGCTCGTAGATCGGGCCGCAGCTGACGATGACGGCGAGCGACAGGGCCAGAAGACCCCGACCACCGCTCATCCCATATGGTCCGCGTCGCGCGATGACCGCCTCCCCGCTAGCTGGGTCTGGCTACCCGATGCGGCCCCCTCGTGTCACGGTTTCCGTTCGCGCGGCGTGAAACGCTCCCGGGCTCGCCGGGGGACGACGCGGTCGCGGCCGCCTCCGTGGCCATCCTCCCCAGGAGCGCGAGGCGAGGGCTGGACGGCCCCCGCCGGGAGAATAGGATGGCCGCCATGGACGACACCCACTACGGCTGCCGCGAGCTGAAGGCAACCGAGCGCCCCCTCGTCGCCGGGTTGGTCGAGCGCGTCCCGCGCGACGCCGCGCTGCTGCTGCGCGTGGCCGGAGCGCATCGGGAGGGGTTCACAGGCTGGTACTTCGGGGCGCTCGAGGACAACCGCCGCCTCGCCGCCGTGATGTGCGTCGGCGAGCACGGCGTGCACGTGCTCGGCGAGCGGCGGGCCGCGCTGCGGGCGATGGCCGAGGCGCAGGTCAAGCTGCAGGGGCTCAACCTCGGGGGGCCCACCAAACAGCACGAGCTGCTCGGGGACAACGAGAGCCTCGGGGCCTTCTGGGAGGTCTTTCGCGGCGTCAAGGGGCGCACGCTCGTCGCCGATCACCTCCAGCCCCTGCTGAGGGCCGACCAGCTGCCCGACACGGCGCCGTCGAAGCGGGCGCGCGTGACCGTGGCGACCGCGAGCGAGCTGCGGCTCGTCTACGAGCTGAGCGGCGAGCGCGAGGCGCACGAGCGCCACCTCGACCCGCGCCGGACGCACCCGGGAGCCCACCGCGCCGCGTGCGAGGCGACGATCGCGGCCGGGCGGCAGCTCGTCGGGTGGGAGGAGGACAAGCCGGCGCTCGTCGCCGAGCTGCGGCCGGTGGATGACCACACGACGCTCCTCGACCGGATCTGGGTCCCGGTCGCCTACCGGAGCCGCAAGCGCCTCGTCGGCGGCGCCCTCTACCACGCCCGACGGCTCCGCGGGCTGGCCGACAAGGACGTGCTGCTGCTGGCCGCTGACGCCGCGATCGCCGAGGCCGCGGAGCTGGCGGGGTTCATACCGCACCGCACCTATCGCCACGTCATTTTGCGAGGCTGAGTCTAGCTCTGACTTACTGCAGCGCAGCAAGTCAGCGAGCGGGGCGCGGAGAGCGATCGACACCGAAGTCCGGCGCGGTTAGGGTCGACCGCGTCGAACGCGATCCGGGAGCCCCGACATGGCCGAGCTGAACCCCTACCCCTTCGCCGCCCTCATCCGCCGCGCCTTCGGCGAGCTGGACGCGCAAGGGTCGATCTTCGACCTGCCGGCGCGTAAGTTCGCGGCGGGGTCGGCCGACCACGACCTGTCGGTGGGCTTTCACGGGCGCGTCGCCGCGTCGCCGCTCGGGCCGGCGGCCGGGCCCCACACGCAGATGGCGCAGAACATCGCGCTCGCGTGGCTCGGCGGGTGCCGCATCTTCGAGCTCAAGACGGTGCAGATCCTCGACGAGCTGAAGATCCCGCGCCCCTGCATCGACATGCAGACCATCGGCTACAACGTCGAGTGGTCGCAGGAGCTGAAGCTCGAGCAGTCCCTCGACGAGTACGTCAAGGCGTCGATGCTCATCGAGCTGCTCGCGGCGAGCGGCAAGGTCCCGATGGCCGCCGGGTTCGACCGCTTCGTCTTCGACATGAGCGTCGGCTACGACCTCGCGGGCATCAAGAGCGAGCGCGTCCAGGCGTTCATCGACGGGATGAAGGACGCGAGCGCGGTGGTCGAGCGCCTGCGCGCGGAGCTCCCGAAGGAGCTCGGCCCGCTGCGCGACCTCGACTTCACCACGCGGCTGTCGGACACGCTGACGCTCAGCACCTTCCACGGCTGCCCGCCCGACGAGATCGAGCGCATCATCGACTTCCTGCTGCGCGACAAGCAGCTCCACTGCGTCGTCAAGCTGAACCCGACGCTCAACGGGCCCGAGGGCCTGCGCGGGCTGCTCCACGACGCCATGGGCTACGACGACGTCGTCGTCCCGGACCACGCCTTCGAAGACGACACCAAGTGGCACCAGGTTGAGGAGTTCATCCCGCGCCTCGGCGACACCGCGGCGTCGCTGGGCCTGGGCTTCGGCGTGAAGTTCTCCAACACCCTGGTGTGCGAGAACCGCCGCGACTTCTTCCCGGCCTCCGAGAAGACGATGTACATGTCCGGGCCGCCGCTGCACGTGCTCGCGATGAAGCTCGTGCAGAAGTTCCGGCGGCGCTTCGGCGACCGCTGGCCGATCTCGTTTTCGGCCGGCATCGACAAGAAGAACTTCCCCGACGCGCTGGCGCTCGGGCTCGTGCCGATCACGACCTGCAGCGATCTGCTGCTGCCCGGCGGCTACGGGCGCGCCGAGGCCTACGGCAAGGAGGCCACCGCGCGGATGGACGCGGTCGGGGCCACGGACGTCGCGGGCTTCGTCCTGCGCGCCTACGGGCAGGCCGAGGCGGCGCTCGACGGGCTCGGGCTCGACGACGCCGCGCGCGGGCGAGCGTTGGCGGCGCTCGCCGCGGGCGACGACCTCGCGGCGGCCCTCGGCGAGGACGCCGTCGGGCGCTGGGTCGCGGCGGCGCGGCTGAAGAACACCGACGCCTACGTCGACGGGCTCGAGGACGACCCGCGCTACGGCAAGGGGAAGAACTCGAAGGTCCCGAAGAAGATCGGCTCGCGGCTGTGGCTCTTCGAGTGCGTGACCTGCGACAAGTGCATCCCGGTGTGCCCCAACGACGCGAACTTCGCGGTCGCCATCCCGCCGATGGAGCTGCCGATGCTCAAGGCGACGGCGGCGGGCGGGGTCTTCGCCGTGCGCGACGAGGGCGCGACGCGGCTCGTGCAGAAGCACCAGATCGGCAACTTCGCCGACTTCTGCAACGAGTGCGGCAACTGCGACGTGTTCTGTCCCGAGGACGGCGGGCCGTACGTGCTCAAGCCGCGCTTCTTCGGCAGCGCCGAGGAGTGGCGCCGCTACCCGACCCACGACGGCTTCCACGTGGCGCGCCACGCGGACCGCGACGTCGTGTTGGCGCGGATCGACGGGGCCGAGCTGACGCTCGAGCTCGGCGCGGAGCTAGCGGCGCTGAGCGGCGCGGGCTACGCGGTCACCTTCCACCCGGACGATCCGGCCGGCACCATCGCCGGACGCGCGGACGCCGGGGTCGAGGTGGATCTGTCGTGGTTCTTCGTCCTGCGCGAGCTGGTCCGCGCGACCCTCGACGCCGGCGAGCGGACCTGGGTGTCCGCCGCGGCGACGGCCTGATCGCCGGCGGTCCGGAGGGTCAGGCCTCGGCGGGGGCGGTCTTCTTGCCGAAGAGCTTGGCGAAGAAGCCCTTCTCGAGCCCCGAGGAGCGCTTGACCCAGTCGAGCATCACCGCCGGGGGCATGGCGCCGACCTTGTGGGCGGCGATCTTGCCGTCCTTGAAGACGACCAGGGTCGGGATGCTGCGGATGCCGATCATCCCCGCGACCTTGTTGTTCGCCTGGGTGTTGTATTTGACGACCTTCACCTGGCCGTCGAGCTCGTCGCCGAGGGCGTCGATCACCGGCGCGATGGCCTTGCAGGGGCCGCACCACGGGGCCCAGAAGTCCACGACCACCGGGAGGTCGCTGTTGACGACCTCTGTCTCGAAGGTCAAATCGGTCACATGAATCGGCTTCGCCATCTCTCGCCTCCCAAGGTACAGCCCAAGGAGCCGCCAGCCCCGCAAAGTGTGTCGTCAACGCTGCGCGGCACCCTGAGGCCGGAGCCGATCCGCAGCGGCGTCGCCCGCGGTCCACACGGGCTCTTTCAGCGGCGGGTGCGCCCGAGCGTGTTTGGCGAGCCCGAGTTCGCGGTCGAGCTGGTGGAGGCGGAGGTGTGCGCGGCGCGCCCGCACCGCATCGCGTGGAGCGCCCACCAGCGGATGGTCGCCGCCGCCGCGGGCGGGGGCGTGGACGTGGCGTGGCTGGCGGTCCGGTCGGCCTATCGCTCGGTCGCGCTGCAGCGGCAGGTCTGGGAGTACCGGCTGAACGAGCGACGCCAGGCGCGCCTCGATGCGGGGCTGCCGGCGCTGTCCGAGCGCGACCTCGAGCGCCAGCAGCGGCTGTGGACCGCCAAGCCCGGGCAGAGCGCCCACCACACCGGGTTCGCGCTGGACCTGGAGCTCTATCCCCTCGGGCCGCGGGAGGGGCGGCGGTCGCCGGCGTACGCGTGGCTCGCGATCCACGCCAGGGTCTTTGGCTTCTATCCGTACCTGCCCGAGCCGTGGCACTGGGAGTACGATCCGCCGGGGCTCGTCGCGCAGGTGACTGAGCTGCGGCGCAGGCTGGCGGCGGGGGAGCCCGCGTCGGAGCTGCTGCGCGCGCCGGACCTCATCCCGGTCGCGGCGCCCGCGGAGCGTGCTAAGGTCGGGCGGAGACGGAGGTAGCGCGATGAGTGGGACGGACGCGGAGCGGGTGCTGATCCATCGGGAAGGGCGGGACGGCGCGGTGGCGCACGTCCGCATGAACCGAGGTGACAAGCGCAACGGGCTCGACGCGGCGATGATCACCGGGCTCATCGCCGCCGGTGAGGCGCTCGGCGCCGACGCGAGCGTGCGCGCGGTGGTCCTGAGCGGGGACGGGCCGGCGTTCTGCGCCGGGCTCGACTTCAAGAGCTTCATGGCGGGCGGACCGAAGGCGATGCACGCGCTCGTCGAGCGCCACGGGGTCGCCAACGTCGCTCAGCGCTGCGCCTGGATCTGGCAGGAGCTGCCGGTCCCGGTCATCGCGGCCATCCACGGCGTCTGCTTTGGCGGGGGGCTGCAGATCGCGCTCGGGGCGGACATCCGCTACGCGACGGCGGACGCCGAGCTGAGCGTCATGGAGATCAAGTGGGGGCTCATCCCCGACATGTCGATCACCCAGACGGCGCCTCGCTCGGTGCGGCTCGACGTGCTCAAGGAGCTGACCTTCACCGGGCGCATCGTCAGCGGGACCGAGGCGCAGGCGCTGGGCCTGGTGACGCGCGTGTGCGAGGACCCGCTGGCCGAGGCGCTGGCGACCGCCGCGGTGATCGCGGGCAAGAACCCCCACGCCATTCGGCGCGACAAGCGCCTGTTGAACGAGGCGCCAGCGCTGCCGGTCGCCGCGGCCTTCGAGCTCGAGACCGAGCTCCAGGTCGAGCTGCTCGGCAGCAAGAACCAGCTCGAGGCGGTGCGCGCCAACTTCACCAAGAGCGAGCCGCGGTTCCAGGATCCGGAGTAGGGTCGACGGTGCGGGTTGGCGGAACGCGGCGAGCGCGGTGCTCGCCCGCATGCACGACCGACCGAGTCGATAGTGACACGGAGGCCCCATGGGAATCGGCGCCTGGCTAAAGCGGATCTTTGGCGGGAGCGAGGGCGAGGGCGGCGACGACAGCTGCGTCGCCTGCGGGTCGAGCGCCCTCACCGCCCTCGCGGACGGCGTCTATCGCTGTGACGAGTGCGGCTACGAGGGCGGCGATGGCTTCGCGGCGTGGAGGACGGAGCGCGACAAGGAGGCCCTGCGCGAGCTGAGCCCGAGTGCGCTGCGGGCGCGCGCGGTGAAGGCCCTCGAAGGGGCTCGGCTCACGCTCGTTGCCGCCGCTGGCGGCGCCGAGGGCGGGTCGGACTCGGGCTGGAAGTTCACGCTGAGCGTGGGAGACGGCGCCGCGCTAGCGAACGTCGACGCGCAGGAGGCGGCGCGGATGGCGCGGGAGCGCCGCGCAGGCGTCGCGAAGGCCCGGAGCGAGGCGCTCGCGGCGATCCCCATCTTCGAGGTCCTGGCCGAAGAGGGTCAGGGTGAGCCCGGGCTGCTCCCGCACCTCCAGCGCCTGCGGGACCTGGAGCAGACGGACCCGGCCGAGCCGAGCGCCCTGGCGTCCATCATCGGCGGGGCGGGCGCCGCGCTGTCTGGGTGAGCGTCCCGCGCGCCGCGAAAGATCCGGAGAATGGCCCATGCGCCGCATCGGTGCCTTCGAGTTCAAGGCCCTCGCCTGCGCCGCCTACCTCAGCGGCGGGCGGGGGGGCACCAGCAGCGGCTATGGCCTTGCCACAGCCACCTGGCCCGACGGCGGAGGCAACGGCTGGGGCGGCGGCGGCGGTCGCTACGGCGGCGGCGGCGGCGGCACCCACGTCGGCGGCGGTGAGGGCGGCTCGAGCCTGGCGCCGGCCGGGACGACGCTGCAGAACGGCTCCTCGACGACACCGGGAGGATCCGCCGACCCGGAGCGCGACGGCGCAGGCGCCGCCGGGCTCCACGGCACGACCAACGGCTCCGCCGGGGGCAACGGCGGCTCCGGTCGGGTCATCATCCGCTGGTAGCGCCCCCCGCGCCGAGAGCGGCTGTCAGCGCTCGACGCCGGACAGGATGACCGCGAGGCGCGGCGGGCGTGAGGCGTCCCAGGCGTCGGGGTGCGCGGCGCGGTCGACCAGCGCGCCGGCGAGGCCGGAGGCGCCGGTGGCGTCGGCGATGACCTTCGCCTGCTTCTTCGCGAGCTGCACCGCGCGCGTCAGATCGGGGTCGGTCACGAGGACCGGCCAACCACCCGTCTTCAGCATCCCGGCGACGATGGCGGCCCAGTCGTAGGTCTCGTCGTCGAGGATGCCGTGGGCGAGGCTGTGGGGCGGCGTCTCCCACGGGCGCATGAACTCCGAGCGGTGCTGGCGCGCGTAGGTCAGCGCGGCGGCGACGGCCTCGGGAGCGCCCTTCAGCGCGCGCGCGCGCTCGGGCCAGGCGTCGGGGACGGGAGCGCCGAGGTGCTCGAAGGCCTTGGCGACGACCTTCTCCCAGGCGCGGACGACCGGGTAGCAGCCGTCGGTCTGGACCGCGTGAAAGCGCGGCAGGCCGGCCAGCACGCCGCCCTCGACCGCCTGCTCGAAGCCGCGGATGAGCGCCGAGGCGAAGGCGCCGCCGCCGACCTGGGCGTACACGTCGTCGAGCGCGACCTTGCGCCAGCCGAGCTCGCTCGCCATCTCCCAGGCCAGCGTCTGCCCGCCCTCGACCGTCAGGCCGCAGTCCGGCCCCTGGCAGCAGAAGGGCAGCATGGCGCCGTCGCCGACAGCGGCGCGGAAGTCGAGGTAGCACGGGTCGCCGTCGACCCCGGCCTGCCGGTGGCAGACGTTGACGTAGGCGCCGTGCTCCTCGAGCTGGGCGACGACCTTCGGGTTGGCGTCGGTCGGGATGAAGACGTTGAGCGCCCGCTCGGCGGCGGCGGCGACGACCGAGGCCGCGAGCGCCGCGTTGCCGCAGCTCGCGATGGCCAGCGGCAGGCTGCCGTCGTCGCGGCCGAGCTGCCCCATCACCTCGAGGTGGATGGCCACGCCCATGAGGTGACGCGCCTTGTGCGAGCCGGCGACGTTCTGGGTCTCGTCCTTGACCCAAACCTCGGCGCCGCCGAGCGCCTCCGACAGGCGCGGGCTCGGCGCGAACGGCGTCACCTTGAAGCTGCGGCCGTCGCTTTGCTGCACCGCACGATCGAGCTCGATGACGAGCTGCTTGAACTCGCCGTCCGCGATGCCGGCGTTGCGGGCCACGTCGTAGGCGTAGAGGAAGCGCCGCCAGCGGACGAACGGGTTCGGGTGGCTGTCGCTGGGCCACTCTGGCGGGGGCGTCATGCTGCGGCGCACAAGCACGTGATCGACGTCGTCGCCAGCGCCCCGGTTGGGGCAGGCGTAGGGGTGCGCGGTCGCGGGGACGGTGGCCCCGCAGCCCGCGCAGGTGAAGCCGGTCACGTGGCTGAGGCTCACGCGAGGCGCTCCAGGACGCCGGTCTTGGCGTTGAACTCCTCGATCATGGTGTCCCAGGCGCCGATGAGGCTCTTGAGATCGCGCCAGTAGGCGGGAGCCCGGCGGGCGACGAAGTCCTCGATGGCGACGTGCTGCTGCTCGACCCAGGTGTAGTAGCCGAGGTTGAAGACGCGGCGGCGGTCGGTCTCGGTGAGCTCGAGGAGGCGGTTCTGATCGGCGCCGAGGATGTGCTGACCGAACACCTCGCCGGCGTTGACGGCGTCGAAGCTGCCGCCGAAGTAGGTCTCGAGGGCCTTCTGGTGCTCGCTCGAGTACAGCGCGGCGCCGTCGGTGGCGACCGTGACGATGGCGTCGTCGGGGCCGAGGTCGAGGTAGCGGGCGGTCTTGATGGCGCCGAGGATGTTGCAGATGGCCGAGAAGCCGAGGGAGCCCAGGGCGCCGACGATGGCGGGATCGACGCCGCGGCGCTCGACGAGGTACTTGCGGCCGGCGGCGCTGTTGAACAGCACGTCGAGCTGGTCGGTGGACACGTCCGACACGCCGACCACGAAGTCGGTGTTCATGACGTTGTGGATGTAGGGGATGTGCTTGTCCCCGATGCCCTGGATGTTGTGCTCGCCGAAGCCGTTCTCGAGGAGCGTCGGGCACTCGAGGGCCTCGAGGGCGACGATCTTGGCCCCGTAGGTGTCCTTGAGGTAGTCGCCCGCGGCGATGGCGCCGGCGGAGCCGGTGGCCGAGGTGAAGGCGGTGAGGCGCAGCCCCGGGTGCTTGGCCTTCTCGGTCTCGAAGACGTGGGCCAGCGCCCGGCCGGTGGCCAACCAGTGGACGAGGTGGTTACCGAACTCGCTGAACTGATTGAAGATGATGTTATCTTCTTCGCGGTCCAGCTCGGCGCACTTGTCGTAGATCTCCTTGACGTTCGACTCGGTGCCGGGGGTCCGGATGATGTCCTCGGAGGCGCTGGCCCAGGCGTCGAGCCAGTCGAAGCGCTCCTGGCTCATCCCGGCGGGCAGGATGGCGACCCCGCGGCAGCCCATGATGCGCGAGATGGCGACGCCGCCGCGGCAGTAGTTGCCGGTCGAGGGCCAGAGCGCCTTGTGGGTGGTCGGGTCGAACTGTCCGGTGACCAGGCGCGGGGCGAGGCAGCCGTAGGCCGCGAGCACCTTGTGCGCGGTGATCATCGGGAAGCGCTCGCCGAGCGCCACCAGGATCTTGGCGCGCACGCCGGTGAGCTCCGGCGGCAGCACCAGGTAGCCGGGGACGTCCTGCACGCCGGTGCGCTCGGCGTCGTTGTACCAGTGGACGCGGAAGAGGTTGAGGGCGTGCGGGTCGTCGGGGCCGACGTCCTTGAGCCGCTCGCGGATGGCGGCCGGGATGAGGCTCGGGTCGGCGAGCTGGGCGAAGGTCGGGAGCGCGATGTTCGCCTCGCGGAAGCGCGCGACCGTGCGGTCGTATACATCTTGGTCGACGATGTGTCGCTCTAGGCCCAGGGTCGTCACGATATCACCTGCCTTCATAGTCCGTGGCGGTGGGGATCTACGACGCGGCGGGCGACGACACAACCATTACGTGCGCCGCGGGAGGCGCACGTCGGTCCAGCGCACCGGACGCGGATGCGCCGTCGGCGCCGTCGACGGCGCCGGGAGGCGACGCGGTAACCAGGTGAATTGCGTGCCGGCGCGACACTGCGTACTCTTCCGCTCGGTCAGACCCGCCGCACCCGCCGCGGGCAGCAGTCTACGGAGGACCGAACGACCACCCCCGAACAGTGTCGACAGGTCGAGCGCGAGCGCGACCTCTTGCTGAGGCTGCTCGGTCTGGGTCGGACCGAGGCGGTCGAGGGGCTGTTGCGCGAGGCGCTCGACCTGATGCTCCAGGTCGCGGGGGCCGAGCGCGGCTACATCGAGGCGTTCGAGGGCGGCGACGGCCCGCACGTCCCGGGCCGCTGGTGGGTGGCGAGCGCGCTGTCGGAGGACCGCATCGAGGCCGTTCGCCGCTCGATCTCGCGCGGCATCATCGCCGAGGCGATGAAGAGGGCCGAGATCGTCGAGACCCTGTCGGCCTTCACCGACCCGCGCTTCGCGGCGCGCGAGAGCGTGCAGGAGGGCAACATCGCGGCGGTGCTGTGCGTGCCGATCGGCCACCCGCGCCCGGTCGGCGTGCTCTACCTCGAGGCGCGACAAGGCGGCGGCGGCTTCGGGCCGGAGGTGCGGCGGCTCGCGGAGCTCTTCGCGGCGCACTCGGCGCACGCGCTGATCCACGTCCTGCAGCGCCAAGCGAGCAGCCCTGATCCCACGGCGGCGCTGCGCAGCAAGCTGGCGACCGAGGAGTTCATCGGGCGCACGCCGGCGCTCGCCCGGGTGCTCGAGGAGGTCGCGCTCGTCGCGCCCCTCAACGTGACCGTGCTGCTGACCGGGCCCTCCGGGAGCGGCAAGTCCGAGGTCGCCCGGCTGATCGTCCGCAACGGCCCCCGGCGAGATGAGCCGGTCGTCGAGCTCAACTGCGCCGCCATGCCCGACGAGCTGCTCGAGAGCGAGCTGTTCGGGTCGGTCCCCGGAGCCCACTCGACGGCCCGGCAGAAGATCCCGGGGAAGGTGAAGGCGGCCGAGCACGGGACGCTGTTCCTCGACGAGATCAGCGAGCTGTCGCCCCGCGCCCAGGCGAAGGTGCTGCAGCTGGTGCAGGACCGGACCTACTACCCGCTCGGCGCGTCCCAGCCCGAGACCGCCGACGTCCGGCTGATCGCCGCCACCCACCGCGACCTGCGCGAGCGGGTGGCGCAGGGCGAGTTCCGCGAGGACCTCTTCTATCGCCTCAACGTGATGGAGATCGCGCTGCCCGGCCTCGACGCGCGCAAGGACGACATCCCGCTGCTGCTGCGCGCCTTCGTCACGCGCAGCTGCCAGCTGCACGGCCTGCCCGAGCTCGAGATCGGGACGGACGCGGTGGCCGCGGCGATCGAGACGCCGTGGCCCGGCAACGTGCGCGAGCTGCGCAACGCCGTCGAGGGGGCCGTGATCCGGGCCCATGGGCACGGCACCGGGACGCTCGAGCGCGAGCACCTGCTGCCGAGCGGTGGCGTCCCACAGAACAGCGACGGGCCGGCGCTCTACGACGCCACGAAGAACCTCCAGCGACGCCTGATCTGCGACGCCCTCCAGCACTGCGGGGGCCGCGTCACCGAAGCCGCCGGGCGGCTGCAGGTCTCGCGCTCGCACCTCTACAGCCTCATCAGCGCGCTCGGGATCAAGACCCGGAGCGAGGACTGACGCGAGCGGGCGGCGGCGGTGGGGACGGGACCAGCTCGGCCACGAAGATCCTGGCCCAACGCCGCGGTGAGCACACACCGAGGGTCAGGAGCCGCGCCTCGCCCTCTTCGCCGGCCGCCGCGTCGCCGAGGTCGCCCAGACGCACGGCCACGGCCCCCTCGTGGAGCGCCATCTCCGCCTCGCGCCACGCGCTCCGCGCCGCTCGCAGCGGCGCCACGGCGCGCTCGGGCTGCCCCTCGACGATCGCCGCGCTCGCCTCCAGCGTGAGCGCCGCCCCCACCACGTGGGGGTGCCGTTTCGACTCCCGGCGGAGCTCCCGCAACATCCGGCGGACGCCACGCCGCGCCGCGTCGCGGTCCGGCCCGCCCGCGGCGACCCTCGCCAGGCGCAGCTGCCCGTAGACGAGCAGGCCCTCGACCCGCGCGACCTGGACGTCGAACTGCCCGGTCCGGCGCGCGGTCTCCAGCTCCCGCTCCAAGGTCGCGACCTGCTCCAGCGCGGGCCGACCGGCCGCGAGCGCGCACATCACCTTGGTCCGCGTCGCCCACCACTCCGGGAAGCCGAACATCGCCCCCTGCCACTGCTCGAACCAGCTCGTCAACGCCAGCGCCGCCTCCTCGGGAGCGTCGTCGAGGACCAGCCGGGTCCAGGCGATGCCGACCTCGATAGGCGAGCGCAGCAGCACGTTGCCGCCCTCGCGGGTGTGCTCGATGCCCGCGCGCACCCGCCGCTGCACCGACGCCACGTCCCCGAGGTTCATCGCGCACTCGAGGGCCCCCGCCTCGGCCACGACGGCCTCCCAGTGTGACGTCCGGTGGAGGTCGTGCAGCAACGCCCGCGCGCCGTCGTGGGCGGCGACGCCGCGGCGCCAGCGCCCGCTGGCGAACTCGACCATCCCCTCCATCACGCCGATGAAGCCGATCGCCGACGCGTCCTCACGCTCGCGCGCGATCGCGTAGGCCGCCTCGAGCAGCTGCCCTGCGCGACGGGCGGTCCGCTCGCCGCCGGCGAAGCCGAGCAGCGCCGCGACGTAGCCCTGGCCGCACGCCGCGAGGTGAAGGTCGCCGTGCTTCAGCGCGAGCCGGGTCGCCCGCAGCGCGAAGTAAGCGCCGAACATCGGAGCCAAGGTGGCGTACCCGACGCCCGCCGACCAATAGGTCGAGCGGATGTAGTTCTGCTGCGGCGTCGGGGGGCGCCGAGGCGGCTTGGGGCGCCGGGGCGCGCGGAGCAGGTACGGCAGCAGCATCCGCAGCACCGCGCGGCGCGCCTCGCGCTCGGTGCGCTTGGGGCGCAGGCCCAGCTCGGCGAAGAGCGGCAAGAGCACGGCGTTGCCCTCGACCCGCCGCCCGGCGGCCAGGTAGCACTCGCCGGCCAGGCGGCGCAGGCGCGTGTTCTCCTCGCCCACGGCGAGCTCCGCCGCCTCCACGAAGAGGTCCGCCGCCAGGTGGCCGCGGTCGGCGTGGCGCAGCGCCTCGGCGCGCCGGATCAGCAGCTCGCGCCGGCGGTCCGAGTCCTCGGCTGAGGCGCAGCTGAGCGCGGTCCCATAGAGGGCCGCCGCGTCGCCGAACGCGAAGCTCTCGCGTGCCCGTTCCGCGGCGGCGAGCGCCCAGGGGAGCGCGTCACCCGATCGCCCGGCCGCGATGAGGTGGCGCGCGACGTCCGGGGCGCTCGGCTCGCGCGACGTCGACCACGCGTCCGCCAGGCGCTCGTGGATGCCCCGCAGCTCGCCCGGCGCGAGCAGCCCCTCCACAGCGCGGCGAATGTGATCGTGATAGGTCTCCGCCCAGCGGGCGCCTGGCGGGCCGCCGGTCCGTAGCAGCTTGTGGGAGACGATGCGCGTCCAGGCGGCGACGCTCGCGCCGTCGACCGCGGCCTCGACGATCGCCACGGCCGTGGGCCGCCCCGCCACCGCCACCGCGCGCACGAGGGCGCTCTCGGCGGCGTCGAGCCGCGCCATCTCGGCCTCGACCACCGCCTGCAGCCCGCGCTCGGCGACCTCACCGCGGGCCCGGGCCAACACCGTCAGCAGAAACGGCGACCCGGCCCCCTGCGCGACCAGCGCGTCGACGCGACCCGAGTGCGGCGCCGCGAGCTCGCCGACCAGGACCCGCGCGTCGGCCGCGCTGAGGGGCGCGAGCTGGATCTCGCGCACGGCCTCGCTGCGCCAGCGGTCCTCCCACGGCAACAGCTCGCTCAGGAACGGGCTCGCCGCGGCCTCCCCGACGCGATACGACATCAAGAGGAGCATCGGCGGCGCGTCCCGCGCGGTGATGACCTCGCGAAGCAGCCGAGCGCTGTCCGAGTCCCCCCACTGCAGGTCGTCCAACACCAGGGCCAGGCGACGACGGGCCGCGAGGCTCGTCAGCAGCCGCGTCAGGCCACGCGCCGCCGCGGTCAGGATGGCGTCGGGCTCGACGCTGCCCGGGGACGAGGCGCCGGGGTCGGCCGGCAGGCTCTCGGCAAACGCCGGAAAGACGAGGCGCAGCGCCGCCGCGTCCTCGGGCGGGAGCGTCGGCGCGCCGACCTCGCGGAGCGCGTGGACCAGCCCCGCGATGACCGGGTCGAGGGTACGGTGAGGCGTGCTGTCGCGCTCGTAGCTGCGCCCGCGTAACACCAGCGTCCGCGAGTCGCGGCGCAGGAGGCGGACGAAGGCCGCGAGGAGCGTGGACTTGCCGATGCCCGAGGGGCCCGAGAGCCGGACCGACACCGGGGCCTCGGCGACCGACTCGAAGGCGCGCGCCAAGACCGCCAGCTCGGCGTCGCGGCCGATGAGGCGCTCGCCCGGCGTCGGCGCGGAGAGGAGCGGCAGCACGCCGATGTCGCGGCCGACGGTCGCCGCCACCTCGGCCAGACCAGCGCGGTCGGCGCGGCGCCGGGCCATGAGGCGACCGACGAGCCGATGGAGGGAGGCGAGCTCGGGGTCGTCGTCCTCCGAGACCGGCGGCAGGGTCGGCCCCTCGCCGCCGAGCAGCCGCGACGCGACGATCGTGCCGAGGTCGGCGCCGTCGGGGGGCGTCCCGGTGAGGGCCTCGAAGAGCATCACCCCGACGGCGAACCAGTCGTCGGCGGGGTCCGGGGCGGCCCCCTGGAGGGCTTCGGGGGACATGAACGCCGGGGTCCCCATCAACGTCCCGTCGAGGGCGTCGTCAGGGCTGCGCGAGAGGCCGAAGTCGATCACCACCAGGCGACCGGAGGCGTCTACACGGATGTTGTCGGGCTTGACGTCGCCGTGGACGAAGCCGGAGGCGTGGAGCGTCGCCAGCGCGCCGCCGAGCTGCGCGAGGATCGGCTTCCAGCGCCGCGGATCCCGCGGGCCCGACGACGCGCTGAGCCAGGAGACGAGGTCGATCCCCTCGACGAGCTCCATCGAGAGGCAGGTCGCGCCGTCGTGCTCGGCGAGCTCGTAGGGGACCGCGATGTTGTCGTGGGCGAGCGCGCCGCGCACGCGGAAGTCCCGCTTGAGCGCTGCGAGGGACGCCGGCGCGGTGTCGCGCATCAGCTTCACGGCGACCCGCCTGGCGCTGCGCCGGTCGAGCGCCTCGTAGACGACGCCGCTGCTCCCGGAGCCGAGCCGGCGCCGGAGCTCGAAGGGGCCGACGCGGACCGGGGGATCCAGCGCGGCGCCCTTCGTCGAGAGGCCCGTGAACATGCGTGCATTGTGGCCCAACCCCGCCCGAGCACAAGCCCAGATGAGCCGACGGCGCGCCACCGCGGGCCCGGCGCTGAGTTCTGGCCGCCACGAGCCGGGGCCGCCGGTGCGGTGACGCCGACGACGCCGGGGCGGCTGCGCTGCGCCTTGACAGGTCGCCGGGCGGGTCGGACAACCGTCGGCGGGCGCGGACCGCTGCGCGCCCGAGGGAGCCCATGTCCGGACGGTCGGCCGACACCCGCGAAAACATTCGCCGCGCGGCGTACAGCTGCTTCCGCGACAACGGCTTCTACGAGGCGTCGGTGGACGCCATCTGCGGCCTGGCCGGGGTTTCGAAGGGCAGCTTCTACTACCACTACGCCTCCAAGCAGGCGTGCTACGTGGACATCCTCGACACCTGGACCCGCGAGGTGATCAGCGAGGTCCAGAAGCAGTTCGAACAGGCGACGCTGGCAGACAACCCGTTCGCGGCGCTGCAGGCGGCCTTTCGTCGGGAGAACGTGCGCGGGCGGCTGATCGTGCCGCTGTGGCTCGAGTTCACGGTGCTGGCGCGGCGCGAGCCGGCGATCCGCGAGGTGCTGAGCCGCTTCTACCACCGGGCGCGGCTCGCCATCGCGGAGATGCTGCGACCGTTCGTGGGGCCGGTCATCGCCCTCGACGAGCTCGACGGGCTGTCGTCGGCCATCCTCGGCGTGTTCATCGGGGTGCTGTCACAGGAGCTGGCGGACCCGGGGCACTCGGAGGCGAACGCCGCGTCGGAGGCGGCGCTCAAGGTGCTCGGGCGGCTGATGGCGCACGCGCCGCCGACCGGGTCGTCGTCACACGCCGGCGGGGAGCCTCGCCGCCCGCGGCTGCGGCTCGCCGGAGATCGCATCGACGACGACGCCTTCGCGGGGTTCGTCGCGCCGCACTCGGCGTCGGTGCGCCAGGTGACCGCGGAGGTCCGCGACGTCGTGCTGAGCGCCCTCCCCGAGGCGCACGAGCGGCTCATCCGCGGCTGGCGCGTGGTGGCCTACGACCTCGACGGCCTGCTGTGCTCGCTCAAGCCGCAGCGCACCCATGTCGACGTCGGCTTCTACCAGGGCGCCGAGCTCGACGACCCGGGCGCGCTCCTGACCGGGCGCGGCAAGCACGTCCGCTATGTGCGCGTGCGGGCCGGGGCCCTCGACGAGCCGGCGCTCGTCGGCCTCCTCCGCCAAGCGGTGGCGCTGCGCGGGGCCAGCTCGGACGGCTGAACGCCGTGACCCCGGCGTTCGCCGCTCAGGGGCAGAGGGTGGGGTCGGAGGTGCCGGGGGCGACGGTCACCGGGGAGGCGCAGACGAAGGCCGTGGCGTCGTCGGCGGCGGGGATGATGGCGGCGCAGACCGGCACGATCAGGGTCGGGAAGTTCACGGCGTTCGACTCGATGACGATGGCGACGTTGTCGGGGTCGCGGACGCCGTCGCCGTCGAGGTCGCGGTTGACGTGACCGTTGTCGTAGGTCAGGCGAACCGCCGCGGCGTCACCGCCCTTGACCGTCGCGGGGACCGGCCCCTCGATGGTGAACGCGGTGTCGCCCGCGTCGCCGTTGTGGGCGTCGCCGACGACGCAGACCTTCGTGATCTCGAGGGGCGTCGAGCAGGTGCTCTGGAGAAAGAGCGTCACCTCGAGGGGCACCTCCGCCGCCGAGCCCGGCTCCGGCGTGGCGCCCGCCGGGAGGGGGTGCAGGCTGCCGAGGTTCAGCGGGCTCAGGTGTGGCAGGATCTCCGGCCCGACGCACCCCTCCGACGCGCTGTCGCAGCCCGCGCCGACGCCCGCGAGCGCGAAGACCGCGGCGAACACCGCGGGCGCCCCCGCGCGAGGGGACGCGCGGCGCGCGGTAGAGGTCTTCGGGTGGGAGGCCATCAGTTGCTCCTGAAGATGAAGGGATAGCTGATCTCCACGCTGCCGCCGTCGGGCTTGGGGAATCGCAGCCGCTCGAGCACCTGCTTGATGCAGCTCGCGACCTTCGGATCGGAGACCGTGCTGACGTGCTGCTGCACCCCGGTCACCGACCCGGTCGGCGTCACCGTCCAGCGGAAGGTGATGCGCCCCGCGAGGCTCGGATCCGCCTGCAGGCGCCGCTCGTAGCAGGCCTGGATCTTGGCGATGTTGGCGTCGATGACGGCGTAGACCCGCGCCGGGTCGAGCTGGCCGCTGACCTTGGTGGCGCTCTTCATCCCGGTGACCTTGCCGCGCACCGGCCCCGCCTGCTTCTTCGGCGCCAGCGCCAGCTTCTTGGCGATGCCGTCGGCCTCCTCGCCGGCGAGGGGGCCGGTGTGCTCGGTCCCGCCGTCGCGAGCGAAGCCTGGCGCCGCGCTCGGCAGCGCGTCGACCATCCCGGTCACCTTGTTGGCGTCGGTCACACGCCCGGCGTCCTTGGCCTCGATGTTCGTCTTGAGCTCCTCGAGCGACTTCGCCGCCCCCTGCTTCGGCGCGGTGAGGCGCTGCATCAGCTCGTCCTTCGCGGTCTCGCTGGTCCGCTGGCGCTCGGCCCGCGCCTTCGAGATCCGCTCGCGCACGTGGCGCGGGACCTGCGGCCGCTCCTCCACCGACGCCACGACCTCGGGGACCTCGTGACGCGGCGTCGGCTTCGGCACCGGCTTGGGCTTGTCGCGCTTGGGCTCGGGCTTCGCGATGACCCGTGGCTTCGGCTTGGGCTTGGGCTTCTTCGCCATCTGCCCCTCGGCGAAGCGCTCGGGCGCGTCCGGCTCGACCGTCGCCGTCATCCCGAGGTCACGCAGCATCCCGAAGACCGGCGCCGTCGACAGGTGGACCCCGACCACGATCACCAGCGCCGCGGCGTAGACGCCCCACAGGACCTCGCGCAGCGCCCGGGGCGGCCGGCGCGGCGGCACCAGCACGCGCAGCCGGTAGCGCGTCCCGTCCACCATCACCGTGGTGGGCTCGGCGAAGCCCACGACGAGCTGGCCGGACACCGGCAGCAGCGCGTCGCCGTCGGCGATGAAGGACCCCAGCGGGGCGTCGACGGCCGCGGTGCGCGCCCGCACGGTGACGCGGAGCGCCCCATTGGCCGCGGTGCCGTGCGCCACCTCCTGCTTGGCCGCGCGGTGGATGACGGTGGTGCCCGCGACCCCGCCCCCACAGGCGAGCTCGATGACCTCGACCGCGAGCGGACGCCCTTCACGCGGCTGGCTCGCGGGCTCGTCGACCGCGGCCGGCGCCCCGTCGAGCACGCGCACGAAGGACACGAGCGGACCGCGCTCCTCCTCGTCATCGTCGCCCGCGAAGGGGTCCGGCTCGAAGCCGTCGGCGATGGGGCAGGTCGGCGCGCCGGCGTCGACCGGGCGCTGCGGCGCGCTGAGCAGCGCGCTCGGCTCGGTCTCGGCGGCCTCGTCTTCGGCGACCGGGGCCTCGGACACCGCGCGCCGCGCGACCGGGGGGGGCGCGGGCGCCTCGGCGGGCGCCGGCGGTTCGGATGTGACGGGCGCGGGGGCGACGGCCGCCACCCGGGGTGGGAGCGGCGCCTCGGCGGGCGGCGAGGGGGCCGCAGGCC
>PHBI01000117.1 GCA_002841945.1 Deltaproteobacteria bacterium HGW-Deltaproteobacteria-14 | reverse complement strand
CCGTCGCGGATCACCGCTCCGAGCCGCCGCGGCGCGTCGCGCAGCTCGCGGTCGCAGGCGTCGACCGAGGGCGCCGCCTCGTCGGCGAAGGCCGCGGCGCGATCGGCGTCACCGGCGTTGACCGCCGCCCTCGCCTTGGCCAGCAGCGTCCCGGAGGCGGCGTGCGCGGCCTCGCAGAAGCGGCGCTCGCCGGTCGCCTCGAAGCGGTCGCGGCGCGCCTCGAGCTTGGCGACCTGGCGGGAGACGCGGTCGGGCACCTCGCGCGGCGGCGGGGTGACGCCCGAGGCGGCCGGAGAGGACGTCGCGGGGCGGGTGAGGCGGATGACGCGATACACCATCGTCGCCTCGCGGGCCCTGGAGGCGGCGCGCTCGAGGTGGCCGGACGCGCGCGCCCGGCGGGCGACGTCGAGGAGATCGTCGCCCTCGGCCATCCGCGGGTCGGTGGCCCCGCCGAGCAGGATGACCAGCGAGCGAGCGTCCTCGGCCTCGTGGATGAGGTCGTCGGCCGCGCTCTGGGTGTAGCCGGCCGCCCGAGCGGGCGGGGCCGGCCCGGCCCGGTCGGGGGTCGTGATCACGGCAGGCGGCGTCTTGTCGTCGCTCACCGGAGGCTGCGCGTCGGCCTCGCTCGGCGCCGCCGCGGCCGCCGCCGGTGGGTTCGCCAGCGCCGACGCCCTGGCGCTCGCCAGCGCCCGGCTGCGACCCGCGGCGTCGACGTTGTCGGCGGTCCGGAGCTTCTGCACGGCGAGGTTGGCGTGGAGCTCGGCCTCGTCGCTGTCTCCGAGGGCAAACGCGCGCTCGGCGCGCTGCTGGTGGAAGCGCGCCTCAGCGACGAGCGCCGGCTGGGTCAGCTCGAGATCCCCGCGAGCGACGGCGTTCAGCGCCACGTCGGCCCGGTCTAGGACGGCGGGGCGCGGGCCGCTCGCGCAGCCGGCGGAGAGCAGCGCGACCGCGATCGCGGCGCCCCACATACGTTTATTTGCCGACATCTTGGCCTCCGGTGGCGCCGAGACCGGCCGCCTGTTCGGCCTTGCGCCGGTCGAGGTGGGTCTTGATCATGACGAGCTGCCCCTCGATGGCCTCGAGGAGGAGCGTCAGGCGGGGCGCGTCGACCTCCTCGAGCGCGGCCATCATCTCGGCGCGGTCGAGCCAGGCCACGGCCTGGGCCAGCTCGGGGCGGACCTCCTCGGCGAGGGGATCCGACGACAGCGCCTGCTGAACCTGACGCCGCTCGCGCAGCACGTCCTCGACCGCCGGCGCGACGACGGCGTCGTCGGACAGGGTGGCGACCGGGGCGTGCCCGCAGCCGAGCAGCAGGGCGAGCGACATGGCGGCCAGACCGGCCGTCCGCCGCACGGGATGGGGGTTGAGAGCGTCCATCATCGCCCCCTAAAAGACCGAGTACTGGAAGCGGAGGCTCAGCGACTGGCGCAGCTGGGTGTCGGGGAGGCGCTGGTCGTCGCGATGGAGCGCGACGGCGTACACCACCTGGGCCCAGCTCGACAGCCGCAGCGTCACGGCGCTGTCCCAGATGAAGGACGGCCGGAGGGTCTCGCTGCCGCCGAGCTCGTCGAAGCTCGAGAAGGCCTCGAAGGTGGACTGCAGGCTCACGATCTCGCCGAGGCGCAGGCGCAGATTCGCGGTCAGCTCCACCCCGAAGCGCAGCTGCCGGTCGAGCTCCTGCAGCACCAGGGTGCCGGGGCCGCTGTCCGCGACGTAGCGACCGCGGCTGGTGCCGTAGTAGTCCTCGCGGCCCGCGACGCCGCCACGGACGATGAGGCTGATGAGGTCATCGTCCCAGGCGGTCACGGCCATGCCGCCGCCCGCCTGGAAGGTCGTCGGCGCGAACCCCTTCATCAGCGAGACCTCGTCGCCAGCCGCCGCGTCGAAGGTGTCGCTGGTGCCGTCGGCGCGGAGCACCTCGACCGTGGTGTCGACCTCGGGGTAGATGGTGGTCGGGAAGGCCGAGGTGCGGACTCGGCCGCGGACGTAGGGCCCGATGATCTCGGCGAGGCGGTAGTTGTAGAGGACCTCGGCCTGCAGCACGTCGGTAAGCTTCTGGAAGGGCAGCCCCTTGCCGATGGCATGCTCGAGCCCGATCCAGCTCTCCTCGATCCCGATCCGCAGGAGGGCGAGGTGGTCGCCGAGGTCGAGGCCGGCCTCGAAGCGGGTGAAGATCTCCACCCGCAGCGCGTCGCCGCTGAAGCCTCCGAGCTGGCGCTCGGTCTTGTCCAGGGCGCCAGCGCCGCCGAAGACCCAATCGAGGCGCCAGATGTCGTCGCGCAGGACCAGCGGACGGTCCGCGAACTCGCTCCGCACCAGGCGGCCGTCGTCGACGACGAGCCTATAGGCGATGCGCCCGCCCGCTGGGACGAGCAGGGCGACGCGGTTCTCGCGCGGCGCCGCGTCCCCGCCGAGGACGACGTTGTAGCGCCCCGGCGGGAGGACCCACGTGCGGGTCGAGCCGTAGGCCTCGCTGCCGCTGGTGCGCTCGGGGCCGTAGACGCGGCCTCCGTCAGCGGCGACCAGCGCGTATCTCGCCTTGATCGGGCGATCGAAGGGATCGATCGCCGTGACCCGCAGCGCCCCGAAGAAGCCGTCGGCGACGACCGTGCGGCCGGCCTCGACGACGACCTCGTGGCGCGCGCGCCAGTCCATCGGTCCCTGGCCGGCGACGACCTCGTAGCGCCCCGGGGGCAGCGGGATGCGCTTGGCGGTGGGCCCGCTGGCGATCCGCTCCTCACCGGCGAAGACGTGGAGCGTAGGCTCGAGTTCGGGCCGGCTCGCGCTCGGCACGAACACCGCCCCCATGCCGTGGGGGACCGGGGTGATGTCGAGGGCGAGCTGGCTGGCGGTGTCTCCGAGCTCGGGGAGCTCGGGGACGGTCGCCTTGCCGGGCGACGCGACCAGCAACGAGAGCGCCGCGGCGAGGATGATAGGGGGGGTCATCGGGTGCATGGAGACAAAGCTCTCCTCATCAGGGGGAGGTTCGAGGTGCGTCTGTGCCGTGGACGTCAGCGCCGGTGAAGGAGACCGAAGCCGATCAGTAGCAGCAACAGGGCGATGGCGCGCGCAAAGGTGAGCCAGGCGAGGAGGCCGAAGCTCTGGAACAGCAGGAGCGCCCCGCACACCAACGCGATGCCGGCGATGGCGCCGCGGGCAGCCGCGCCGGGGTCGGAGGAGCCGCGCCGCTCGCGCCACAGGTCGATGAGCTGCGAGAACCGGCCGGTGAGGCCGGCGGCGCCGGCGATCAGGTGCGACAGGCGCTCGCGCAGCCGGGCGGGCCACGGCAGGCCGGCCTCGGCGGGAGCCGGCATCACCGCCGCGGCGACGAGGTACACGACTACCCCGATACCCGAGGCGGCGGCGAGCACCAGGAAGGCGCCGCGGACCCAGGCGGCGCGGATCCCGAGGAGCGCCCCGAGGCCGGCGCACACGCCGAAGATGAGCGCCCCGTCGTCGTCCTTGACGGGCAGGTGCGGGACGGCCCCGCTCACGAGGCCCCCCTCAACCAGGCCCGCTCGTCGGTCCGGGGAGTCACTTGACGACCACCCGGCGTGAGCGGGTCATGCTCATTCGGGCGTTGACCTCGACCCGCGCCACCGTGAGGCACAGCTGCTCGAGCACCCGCTCCTTGACCGCCGCGCGGACGCGCGTCCCGAGGTCGTCCAGGACGGCCGTCGCGTTCGCGTCGACCTCGCACGCGACGATCAGCCCCTGGGACCCGTCCTTGACGCGCACCGTGGTGGAGCGCACGTCGGGCACTTGCCCGACGACGAAGACGATGAAGTCGCGCAGGGTGGTCTGAGTGACCGTGACGTCGCCGTCGGGGGTCTCGGCGACGACGAAGGGGCTGGTCCCGCCGCGACCGCGGAGCTCGAAGACGAGCAGGGCCAGCGCCAGCACCAGGCCGGCTGCGGCGAGGAGTCCGATGAGGACGCGGTCGCCGCCGCCGTCCCCGCCGAGCCCGGCGAGCTGGTCGGCGAGGGGGGCGCCGATCCAGGCCGCGGGGGGGCTCCAGGCCCCGCTCACGGCGAGCAGCACCGCGACCGACACGACGAGGGCGACGAGGGCGACGCCCACGGCGATGATGCGGTTTACGCGGACCACGGGTGCCTCCTGGCTACTCGACCCGCCGCGAGGGGGCCTTCTCGTCGGTCTCGTAGTGGATGTCGACCACCGCGATGTTGACCTCCTTGGCGACGAGGTTGGTCATCTCGTTGATGCGGCGCCCGATCAGGCGACGGACGCCGGCGGCGACCTCGTGGATGTTGTAGCCGTACTCGACGATGAGCTCGAGGTCGACGGCGACCTCCTTCTGCCCGACCTCGGCGCTCACGCCGCGGCTCGTGTCGGTGGTGCCGGACACGCGGGCCACGGCGTCCCCCAGGACGCCCTTGCCGAGCTTGTAGACACCGGGGACCTCGCGCGCGGCGATGCCGGCGAGGGTCTCGATGACCGTGTCGGCGAAGGTGGTCTTGCCCAGCGCGGCGAGCTGGTCGTCTTGCGATGCGGTGAGGGTCTTGCTCATGGGGTCTTCTCGGTTCAAGGGGGGGAGAGCAGGCGCGCCCTCGCCTTGATGGCGCTGAGCGGTGCTCACGGTGGGTAGACAGCGCGGTCGGTGTTCAGGTCACACTTCGCCGTCGAATTCTCACTGGCCGCCGCCTGGGCGGTCAGGCAGCTCAGAGCGTCGGCAGCGCGGCGAGCGCGGTGGTGAGGCTCCAGGCGAGCAACAGCCCCGCGGAGAGCAAGCCGGCGCCCTCGGCTCCGCGACGCTCGGGGACGCGGAGGAAGGGGACGACCCCGACGGCCAGCACGTAGAAGCTGTACGGCAGGGCGATGAACCCGATGATCATGCTCAGCCACTTGACCGGGATGACGTTGAGGATCCCGAGCAGCAGCAGCGGCGTCAGGCCGTAGACCGAGAACGCGAAGGCCTCGTGAAGGTTGACCCCGGCCCCACCGCGTCCGGCGACGACCGCCCGGGCGACCAGCGCGAAGACGATGACGAGCAGGAACGCGGTGGCGAACGCCAGCGCCCCGTGGAGGGCGACGACGTCAGCGGGGTGGCCGTGGATGATGTCACCGACGGCGACCGCCGCTCCGTCCGCGAGGGTGAGGATCAGGGCGTGCGGCCACAGGAGCTCCGCGGTCGACGGGACCGCCCCGCCCTCGCGCAGCTTCGTCCAGAACGCGCGGGGGCGCAGGGACACGAAGGCCGTCCGCGCGAGGAAGCGCCCCCAGCCGGCACCGGTCGCGGGCGGCGCGGTGGCGGCCGGCGCGTCGTCAGCGACGGCGACCTTCGAAGAGGGCTCAGGGGGGGCGACGGACTTGGCGGACATGACGTCTCCAAGGAGAGCGGGGTCGGGAGGCTCGGAGCGCGGCTGCGGCGAGTGATCGACCAGCGGCGCGACGGCGGGGTGCGGCTACTGGACGCGGCGCGGCGGGGGTGGCCCGTCGGGCGTGTAGTGAACGTCCATCACGTGGATGTTGACCTCCTTGACGGTGAGCGCGGTCATCTCCTCGAGGCGGCGAATCACGATGGCGCGGACGCGCTCGGCGACCTGGAAGAGGTTGTAGCCGTACTCCACGATCATCTCGAGGTCCGCGGCGATCTCGCGCTTGCCGACCTCCGCGGAGACGCCGTGGCTGGTCTCCTTGGTGCCGGCCACCCGAGCGAAGGCACCGCGCAGGCGCCCCTTGCCGATCTGGTAGACGCCCGCCACCTCGCGAGCGGCGATGCCGGCGATGACCTCGACGACGTTGCCGCCGACCGAGGTGTGGCCCCCGGCCTGCGCGGCGCCCTGTGGCTGATCCTCTGCGACCAGGATGAGTGTGTCGCCCTTGGGTGTGTCGGTGACGGCCGTCGTGCTCATTCGAACCTCCTCGCGGTGTGATCGAGCGCGCACCAAGGCGCGCCTCGTACCCAAAGAGACCGAGTCGACGGGCCGGGGGTCACATCTCGGGGTTCACGTTGTTCGCGGCGTCATCAGGGTCCTCGGGACCGCGCCCGCCCGCGCGTCGGACCCGCACCGCCGCCTCGAGGGCGAGGGCACAGGGCACGACGACGTGGGCGCCGTCGGGGGCCTCGAGGACGACCGAGGTCGCGGTGAAGCGCAGCACGACGCCGCGCTCGCCGGCGATGGTGAGGCGGTCGCCCGGGGCGCAGACGCCCTGCAGGTAGTGCCGCGCGGTGACGTTCTTGACCACGCCACGGACGCCGAGCGCGAACGCGAGGCCCAGGCTGAGGAACAGGGCGCCCGCGACGACGGCGATGAGGACGTTGATGAGGTCGGTCTCGAGCCCGACCTGGCCGACGGCCATCGCGACGGCGACGGTCAGCACCGTGTAGTAGAGGACCTGCCCGACGAGCGCTGGCGACTCGAGCCGGGCACCATCGCGCCGCTCGCCGGTCCGGATGACCAAGGTGCGGACCATGTCGGCGAGGAACATGCCGGCGACGAGCACGAAGCCGGCGGCGATGAGGCGCGGCAGAAAGCCCGTGACCGCGGCGACCCCTTCGGCCAAGCCCGGGAGCGCGAGCATCTCGGCGATGACCGAGAACGTGAGCAGCAGCCCGGCGATCCACACCACCGTCCCGAGGAGGTGCGCCACGCTGCCCTTGGCGCCGATCGCGTAGAGGGCCTTGGACGCGCCGACGCGCTCGCCGAGCGCCTCGAGCCCGGTCTTTCGGACGAGCCATCGGGTCGCGCGGCGCAGCAGGGCCGAGATGATGATCCCGGCGATGAGGACCGCGAGGACGAGCGCGATCTTGGGGAGGATCGCGAGCAGCTGGTCACCGACGTCGGCGATCGGGACGTGCGCCTCGGAGGACGTGGCCGTGGTGGCCGCGGCTGCGGTCGCCATCATCTGCGCTCCTCGTCGGGTGGCGCCTTTGGGGGGGCCCGGTGGACGTCGTCATCGCCCGGTGTGTCACCCGCCAGCACGCGCTTGAGCATGTTGATCAGCTCGATGAGCGTGCTCCCTGCGACCCGGTCTGGCCGGACCGGCTGGTAGTCGGCCGAGGGCTCCTCCTGGAGGCGGCGGCGCAGCTCGAGGGTGAAGCGTTCGGACACGGTCACCCAGCGGTTGCGCAGGCGGTCGAACAGCGCATGGAGGCGATGCTCTTCGACGCCCTCGAGATCATCCATCAGTCTTCTCCTTGAATCGCTCGAGGAACGCGACGCGTGCCCGGCCAAGCCTCATCTTTGCCGCCGACAGCCCGATGTCGAGCACTTCGGCGATCTCCTGCAGAGAAAGCTCCTCGAGGTGACGGAGGAGCAGGATCTCGCGATACGGGTACGACAGCTCGGCGAGCACCTTGACGAGGGCGTCATCGGCCTCGTAGCGCGATCGCGGGTCGGGGGTCGACGTGGTGGCGAGCTCACCGACGCGATACTCTCGGCGCTGACGCGCCCGCGCCGAGCTGCGGTGGTTGTAGGCCAGACGGGTCGCGATCACCCGCAGCCAGCCTCGGACCGTCGCCTCCCCGCGGAAGGTGCCGCGCGCCCGGTAGGCCCGCAGGAACACCTCCTGGGTGACCTCCTCGGCTTCCGCTTGGGAGCCGAGGATGTAGGTCGTCAGCCTCACGAGCCACCCCTCGTGACGGCGCACGATGGCCTCGAAGGCGCGCCTGCCGGCGTCACCGCCGCCCAGCGAGGCGGCGAGGAGGGCCCCGTCGTCGAGCTCGCCGTGGGATGGATCCCGTATACGACACACCTCGCCTTGGCAACCGCGCCGCGACCTGCAGGCGTGGACACCAGAAAGACAGCACCTCCTCGGCCGAGGTCACAGCGCAGGCCGAAGAAAGCGGAGGGAACGGACACACTCTACCAGGGGAACGCGGTGTCCGGTATCGGAGGCGAAGGGCCGAGCCTGAGTGCTCTGCGGGTCGAGGTGCGAAAGTGAAAAGTGAGGGTGCCTGACGTGAAAAGTGAGGGTGCCTGACCCCTGCTTTTCGTCGCTCCGCGTGCTGGGCGGGTTCGAGGTGCGAAAGTGAAAAGTGTGGGTGCCTGACCCCTAGGTCTGGAACGCCGCGGGGCGCCGAGGACTGGGTCCGGGGCGCCCCGCGGGGTCGGGTGAGGTGGGCGGTCGGGGACCGCCCGAAGGGGCTACGGCTGGAGCCGACGGCGCCGGCTGTAGACCAGCAGGCCGAGGGCCAGCAGCGCCAGCCCGAGCGGGGCCGCGTCACCGCCGCCCGCGCAGCCACCGCCGCCGTTGGCGAAGAGGCCGTCCGCCGGGGTGTCGTCACAGACGTCACCGATCCCGTCGAGGTCGGTGTCGAGCTGGTCCGGGTTGAACGTGTCGGGGCAGTTGTCCCCGCCATCGACCACCCCGTCGTGGTCGCGGTCGAGCAGGCTGTCGTCGAGCCCGGTCGAGCAGTCGACCGAGTTTACGTTGCCCGACGGATCGGTCGCCGTGACCGTCCACCGCAGCTCCGTCTGCCCCGCCGGCACGCTCCGCACCACCACCGCGCCGCCCTCGATGGCGACGTCGCAGCCGTCCTCGACCACCGCCTCGGTGCTGTCCGCGGCGACCTTCACGCAGCGCAGCTCGGAGATGGCGGCTACCGCGGTGCACGCATCGACGACCGTCGGAGCTATAGCGGTCGGGAGCAGCGGGAGTGCGCTCCCAATGCCGCACTGCACCGCGGGCGGGGTGACGTCCACGACCGTGAGCTTGGTGTCGCAGGTCGCGTGGTCGCCGCGATCGTTGTCCGCCGTGAACGTCACGTTGGTCACGCCGATCGGGAAGTTGTCGGCGGCGCTGCTCACCGTGACGTTCACCGCGCAGACGTCGACGACGTCGGCGCTGATGGCGTCGGGGTAGCCGCAGAAGTCGGCCGGCGCCTCGACAGTGAGCTCGGGCTCACAGGCGATGCTGAGCTCCTCCACCCCGACCACCTCGAGGGTCGTGGTGCACGTCGCGATGTTGCCCGAGGCGTCCACCGCGCTGTAGCTCACCGTGGTCGAGCCCGGCGCGAACAGCGTCGGCCCGGTGGGCCCGACGATGGTCAGCCCGTCGCCACCGTCGCAGGTGTCGGTCGCCGTCGGCGCCATCGTGACGGTCGCCCCGCAGATGCCGTCGTCGGCCTCGACCGTGCTCGACTCCGGGCACAGCAGCGTCGGCGCCTTCGTGTCCTTCACGACGACGGTTGTCGCGCAGCTGGCCTCGTTGCCCGCGCTGTCGGTGGCGGTGTAGGTCACCGGCGTCGCGCCGACCGGGTAGAACGGCGACGCGTCGCTGCCGACCTGGACCGGGCGCCCGCAGGCGTCGCTGACCGAGGGGTTGCCGAGGGTGACGGTGGCGCCGCCGTCGACGCACTCCACCGCGCCCTTGAAGACCGGGCAGACGATGACCGGCGGCTCGTCGTCGCTGGCGCAGAAGACGCACGAGGTCGCGGGCTCGGCGCTGACGTACGCGTGGACCGCGCCGCCGCTGACGGCGCTGGCGCCCACCACCTGGCCCAGCGCGTTCATCGCCGCGACCGTGGCGCTGGTGCCGCCCAGCGTCCCGAGGTCCGCGAGGCCACGCCCCTCGTCCCACAGGAACGCGCGGGTGGCGCCGCTGGCGAGCACGAGCTCACCGGCGACGTGCCCGGCCGCGTCGACCGCGACCGCGCGCGAGCCAGCCAGCCCCAAGGTGCCGAGGCCGATGAGCTCGAGGTCGGCGTTCCAGTACACGGCCTGGGTCTGGCCCCACGCCGTGACGCTGTCACCGACGGCGCCACCGCCGGCCGCGAGCGCCACCGGCGTGCTGGTGTCGCCACCAGCCAGGGTCCCGAGGTCGCTGATGACGCCGCTGGCGGCCCACAGGACCGCGTGGGTGTCGCCGTCGGGGGTCTGCGCCCAGCCGAGGACGCGCCCGGTGTCGTCGATCGCGATGGCCCGCGCCTCGGCGCCGCACACCGTGGTCCCGGTGCCGTCGTCCGCACACAGCGGCGGCAGCTCGGTGAGCGCGGTGTCGGTGGCGTCGGCGTAGAAGGCCCGGACGCTGCCGTCCGCGAGGTCGCCGTGGCCGACGATGGTGCCCGCGCCGTTGATGGCGGCCGCGACGGCGTAGCTGCCGCCGAGGGTCCCCAGATCGGTCAGGCTGCCCGCCGACCAGCGGAAGGCGTGCTCGCTGCCCGCCGCGCCGACCGAGCCGGCGACGGTGCCGCCGTCGTTGAGGCCGACGACCGTGACGCCGCCCGCGCCGGTGATGAGCTGCACGCTGCCGCCCATCGCGGCGTAGGCCCCCTCGCCGTTGTTGGTGTTACCGGCGACCTTGCCGCTGACGGTCGGGCCGAAGACGTTGCCGTCGGCGTCGAGCACGCTGCCCACGCTCCACAGCGTGTCGGTCGCGCCGTCGTGCCAGCGGAAGGCGTTCTGCGCCGTGGCGGTGGCGACCGCGCCCGCGACGACCCCGGAGGCGTTGACGCCGAGCGCCACGCCGCCGCTCGCCGCGGGGGTGAGGTCGATCATGCCGCCGCCGGCCGTCCACGCGAACGCGTGGCTGGCTGCGCCCTCGGTGTCGCTGGCGCCGACGACGACGCCGCTGTCGTTGACCGCCAGCGCGCGGCTGGCGGCGCCGCCCAGGGTGCCGAGGTCGGTGAGCTGGATCGGGACCGGGATCTCGCCGTCCTTGAGCTCGTAGTCACAGACGCCGGTCGCCGAGTTGCACACGCCGGGGAACTGGCACTCGGTCGGCGGACCGCAGGTGACGTCGGAGCCACCGCACGCGCCGTCGGTGCAGAAGTCCTCGAAGGTGCAGAGGTCACCGTCGTCGCACGGCATCCCGTTCTCGACCGGCTCGGCGGCGCAGCCGACGGCCGGGTCGCAGAAGTCGGTGGTGCAGTCGTTGCCGTCGCTGCAGGAGATGAAGTTGGTGCCGAAGCACGTGCCGCCCTGGCACTCGGAGGCGTCGCTGCACGCGTTGGCGTCGTCGCAGCTCGTGCCGTCCTCGGCGTTGTCCTGGTAGCAGCCGGTCTCGGCGTCACACAGGTCGGCGGTGCAGGCGTTCTCGTCGTCGCAGTCGACCAGCTCGGTCGCCGTGCAGGTGCCCGCCTGGCACGCCGAGGCCAGCGAGCAGACCGTCTCGTCGTCGCACTCGGTGCCGTCCGCGACGTTGTCGTGCTGGCACGCGCCGCCGTCGCAGCGGTCGACGGTGCAGGGGTTGTCGTCGTCGCAGTCGAGGTACTCGGTCACGGTGCACTGGCCCGCGACGCACTGGCCGCCGGTCGCGCAGAGGTCGGCCGGCATACACGGCGTCTCGTCGGGCGCGTTGGCGTTGATGCAGCCGGCGAGCGGCGTGCAGCTGTCGCTGGTGCAGGCGCTGCCGTCGTCACAGTCGAGCACGGCGCCCGCGACCTGGTTGGAGGCGCGGCGCGGGAGGCCGCCGCCCGAGAGCTGCGCGCGGTCGAGGACGAGGTCCCCAGCCGTCATCCCGGCGCCGAGGGTGGCCGTGTAAAGCAGCGTCCGGGTGGCGCCCGGCGGGACGCTGCCCGGGACGGTGAAGGTCACGACGCCGTCGCTCAGGGTGCCGCCGGTGGTGCTCGCGCCGTAGGTCAGGCCGGGGGCGAGCGGGTCGGTGACGACCAGCCCGGACAGCGGGGCGAGCCCGGTGTTCCGAACCGTCAGGGCGACCTCGATGCCGCTGCCGGGCAGCACGCAGCCGGCGGTCCAGGACTTGATGAGCGTCGCGCCGGCCGCGCAGGTCGAGCGCACGTAGGCGACCGGCGAGGTGGTGCGCACGCCGCCGGCGGCGGACGCCGCGGCGACGTTGGCGATGAGCGACGCGCCGGCGGGCGGCGTCGTCTGGTAGCTCAGGGTCAGCGCCGCGCCCGCGGGGAGCGTGCCGATGGTCCACGACAGCTGCGTCGCGTCGGTCGCGTTGGCGCCGACGCCGCTGATGGAGCCCGGGACGACGCTGACGCCGACGGTCGGGTCGGTGACCACCACGTTGGTGAGGTCGCTCGTGCCGGTGTTGGTGACGAGCAGGCTCCAGGTGATGCGGTCGCCGCGGGCGCCGCAGGCGGTCGCGCGGTCGGCCGACTTCACGAGGTGCAGGCCGGGCGCGGTGAGCGTGACGACCGGGCCGTCGACGCTGATCGGGCAGGCGCCGTTCGCGCTCAGGCTGGCCGAGGCGAGCAGGGTCTGGCCGACGCTGCCGGAGGCGGTCGCCGGGATGACGACGGCGCCGAACTCGCCGGCGGGCAGGGCCGCCAGCGCGAACTGCTGCGGTGCGCCGTCGGGGCCGGTGAAGGTCAGCGACGCGCCGCTCAGTGAGGCGGAGCCCGCGTTTGCGTAGTGCACCGTGTAGATCAGGGCGTCGCCGGGCTCGGCCGTCGCGCGGCTGACCTCGATGTTGGCGGCGAGGGCGCCGTAGGGCGACGCGATGCGCGTGTCGGCGCTAGCCTCGTTGTCGTCGTCGAAGGCGTCGAGCGGGCTCGACGAGACCGTCGCGAAGTTCGTCACCGTGGTGCCGACGTCTTCGCAGCTGTCGGCCATCACGGTCACCGTGATGGTCCGGCGCTCACCGGCGGCCAGCGCCGAGGTGGAGTTGTCGTCGAGGGTGGCGTTGTCCTCGAGCACCGTCCCGTTCTCGTCGAAGGAGTGGAAGACCCACTCGAGGCCGACGGACGGATCGGAGGTCGGCGGCGGGACGGCCGACACGAAGGTCAGGCCGGCGGGCAGGATGTCGGTCACGGCGACCGTGGTGGCGCCGACGTTGCCGTTGTTGCCGTAGGTCAGCGTGTAGCTGAAGGGCTCGCCGATCGGCGTGGCCTGCGGCCCGGACTTCGCGACGTAGACGTTGACGACGTCCTTGACGACCGTCAGCACGGTGTCCGAGGAGTTGCCGGCGTTGCAGTCGATGGTGGGGCTGTCGATGGTCGCCACGGCGCCGAGCGGCAGCTCGCCGGGCGCGCCGCCGAGGTCGATGACGCTCTGCTGGGTCAGCACGCCGCTGGCGCCGGCGGTCACGTTGCCGAGCTGCCAGCTGCGGTTGCGCTCCTGCTGGCCGTCGTTCCAGCGCAGCTGGACGACGGCGCTCTTCGCGAGGGCCGGCCCGTCGTTGGTCCACCGCACCGTGTAGGTCAGCGTGTCGCCGCTCTGGGCGGCCACCTTGTCGACGGCCAGCGACACCGTCAGGTCCGCGGTCTTGACCGGGATCGTCGCGCTCGACGAGTCGTTCGCGAAGGTGATCTGAGGCGTCTCGGTCGAGATCTGCGCCGTGTTGACGACGGAGGTCTGGCAGACGTCGTCTACCGCGGCCGAGAACGACACCGACGGGTTCTTGTCGGTCGTGTAGATGACCGTCCAGTCCTCGAGCCGCGGCTTCCCGATGTCGTCGCAGAGCTTCCAGACGTAGGAGTCGCCGATCCCGTAGAAGCCACCGCCCTCGCCCTGGTTGTTCTGGTCCTGGGAGGGGAGGAGCACGTGGCCGTCCTCGCCGAGCGGCGGCATCAGGCGCCCGCCGGTGGCGAAGGCGCCGTGCTGGCCGAGGGTGTAGGTGCGGTAGGCCCCGGGGACGGCGGGGTTCGGCTGGTGGTAGAACATGGTGAGGGCGTTGAGGCGCCCCACGTTCGAGATGATGCCCGAGATCGCCGCGCCGCTCGCGTTGACGTCCGAAGACAGCGCGAACTGGTTCTGGATGGTCGGGATGAGCTCGACCATCGTGTAGCTCGAGGCCGCCACGTCGTCGGGGATCCAGGCGACCGAGGTGTAGCCGCCCTGGCCGAGGAAGTCGTTGAACAGGACGCCGACGACGACGCCGTTGTCGTTGGCCTGCAGCGCGATGGCGTTGGGCGTGCCGAGGATGATCGGCTCGTCCCAGTCGGTCCCGTTGAAGCGCCAGATGGCGGCGCCGAGGTCATACTGGCCGTTGAGCGACACGGACCCGGAGACGGTGCCGCCCGCGGTGATGCCGTACGCCTGGCTCTGCACCCCCTCGGCCTCGCCGAAGATCGGCAAGACGTTGGCGAGCCAGGTGCCGTTGTCCTCGAGGGTCCAGACGGCGGCGCGGTTGTAGTCGTAGCCGAGCGCCTGGTTCAGGTCGTTGAGCCCCGTGATCTGCCTGCCGGTCGAGAAGGTCCCGTGCTCGGGGTGCCAGAGGTTGCCGTTGGCGTCGGCGACGACGGCGTTCTCGTTCATGAAGGTCGGGTAGTAGAGTTCCGCTTGGGTCGCGGTCGCGGCGAAGGTCCCGTCGGCGTTCGGCGTCCACAGGACCCAGTTGTAGTCGCACTGACCGAACACCTGGCGGCTGTCGTTGATGACGTAGGCCTCGCCGTAGCCGTAGGTGACGTTGTCGTCGAGGCCCGGAGCGAGCTGCATCGTGATGTTGTCGTCGCAGGGGAGGAAGATCATCCCCTCCGCCTCGGACCAGTAGAAGGGCGTCGTCCCGTCGATGTTGGCGCCCTCGGCGCCGCCGACGACCTGACCGTGGTCGTTCATGTCGTTGGTGACGGTGGCGGTGATGCCCTCGCCGGTGACCAGGGTCTTGCAGGTGTCCGAGGGGTTGAAGCTCGGGAAGTCGGCGCGGACCTTGATGCGCGGCCAGTCGGTGTAGGACAGGGTCGAGATGTCGACGATGCCGTTCTCGTCAGCCGCGAGCCCCGAGAAGCCCGGGATCGCGACGCCGGTCGCCGCGTCGAGCAGCGTGTAGGTCATCGCGTCGACGCCGGGGGGCAGCAGCGCGTGGACCACGATGCGGTCCCAGCCGGTGACGTTGCCCTCGTCGGTCCCGGGCAGCGCCGGCGAGACGTAGCTCGGCGAGAGCTGGGGGCCGGTGGTCAGCGGCGGGAAGTCGCCCTTGGGCTGGCACTCCTCGAAGGCCTGCTTGCACACATAGGTGGGCGCGACCCCGTTGCAGGTGCCGGCGCCGTTCGCCTGGGCGCAGGCCAGCGCCGCCGTCCGCAGCGCGTCGCACGACGTGTAGTCGCTGGTCTCGCTGACGCAGGCGCGGTAGGCGCCGACCGGCTCCTTGCAGGCGCCGCTCGCCTGCGGGAACGCGGTCACGCAGGTGTAGAAGGCCTGCGCGGAGCTGTACATGTAGCCGCCGGCCATGTCGTCGCACTTCGTGACGTAGCTCGCGTAGGTCGCGTTGTCGTCCGGGCAGCTCTGGGTCCAGCAGGTACCGCACCCGTTGTGGGGGACGTAGGCCTCGCAGCCGTCGACCCCGCGCACCGAGACGCAGTACCGGTAGTCGTAGACCGCGGTCTGCAGCGCGTCGCCGCAGGCCCGGCCGTACTCGTACCAGGAGTTGTTGCTGGCCTCCGCGGCCGGGCAGCCGCGCTCGTAGCAGTCGGCGCACAGGCGCGAGGGGATCATCCCGTCGCAGTCGGCGGTGCTGTTGTCGTCGTAGCTGAGGCAGCTGAGGTACGGCTCGCTGGCGCCCGAGTTGCCCTCGCCGCCGCCCTGCACACAGCGGCCGTTGAGATCCCACCAGGCGCCGCTCTCGGAGCCGTCGGAGGGGCAGCTGTTGGCGGCGCACTCGGCGCAGGGGTTGGTCGGCGCGAGGGAGTCACACAGGCCGAGGGTCCCGTTGTCGTCGACGCTCTGGCGACACTTCGTGTAGTAGTTCTGATCGTTGTTGACGGCCCCGTAGCAGTAGTCCTGGAAGGTGTACCAGACGGAGTCGTTCGCTTCGGCCGCGGGGCAGTTCTGCGCCATGCAGGTCGCGCAGGAGTGCGGCTTGAGGCTGTCGCAGACCGCCGGGTCGACGGCGCCGTCGACGAAGTTGGCGACGCTGTCGACGCAGTCGTACCAGTAGCCGAAGGCGTTCTTCTGCGCGCTGAGGCAGGTCTCGAGTGAGAGCGACCACGCGGCGCCGCCGGCGGACGCCGTGGAGCACTCGCTCGGGGCGCACACGCTGCAATCGGTGTAGGGGATCGGGCCGCACACCGCCTCGGGCGAGGCGCCCTGGGGGGGCGGGCCGTAGGGGTAGTCGGGGTTGACGTACCAGCCGAACTGCTCGGCGCAGTCGCGCCAGACGGACATCGTGTTGGCGTTCTGCTCCTGGCACACGGCGAGGCGGTCGAAGCCGCTGGTGCTCTGGGCCGCGCCGCAGGCCGCGCCGAGGCAGCTCCCGCACAGGTTGGTCGGCAGCAGCGGGGCGCACTGGTCGCTGCCGAGGTGATCGCCGGGAGCGCGCGGCAGCGCCAGGCCGTCCGCGTACTGGAACGGCTCGAGGCTGTCGACGCAGTCGAGGTAGGCGTACATCGCCGTCTCGTAGGAGCTCGCGCAGGAGTCGCGCCAGGCCTGGAACTCGCAGCTGTCGACGCCGCCGGACGGGCACTGGTCTCCCCAGCAGGTGTCCCAGCCGATCACGTCGAGGGAGTAGGCGCGGCCCTCGTGAGGACCGTCGGCGTCGTCGGCCGAGTCGACGAAGTTGGTGTAGAGGGTGGTCAGGCGCGCGTCGAACTTCGTGCACTGCGCGCGCATGTGCCAGTCGCGGCTATCGGGGGTCAGGTTGACCTCCGCGGAGTCCTTCGCGCAGCGGGCGCAGTCGTTGAGCGGCAGCAGGCCCGCGCACTCGGCGGGCTCGCCGCCGCCGCCGCCGGTGACGGCGTAGACGCAGCTGTCGTAGTACTCCAGGGCCGTGCCCTGGGCCTGGACGCAGGCGTTGGCGTAGGCGTTGTACTCGCAGGTGTTGGGCGCGATGGCCGGGCACTCGACGGGCCAGCACGAGCGCCACACGTCCTTCGGGAGGAGGTCGGTGCAGGCGCTGACGTCGCCCTCGTTGCCCTCGACGCAGATCATGTACTCGTAGGCCGCGTCGTAGGCGTCGGTGCAGCCCTTCACGCGAGCCGGCCACTCGGTGGCGTTGTCGTCGTAGGGGCACGCCACCGGGCAGTACCCGCCGTCCGGGAGGATGGAGCCGCCGCTGCCGATCACGGCGACGTTCGGGAGGACCTCCCCGTCGCAGGCGATCTGGCAGGTCCCGATCACCGGGGTGTTCGGGTCGGTGATCAAGACCGCCTCGAAGCCGCTGTCGCCGTAGGTCTGGTGGTAGCTGCCGGTGTCGAACTCGGCGGCGCTGCTCTGGCTGAAGACGCCGCTCGCGGGGGCCTGCAGCGCCTCGTCCCAGACGACGCGGATGGCGACGACGTTCGGATCCGGGGTCCCGACGGGCTTGTTGGGGGTGTAGCCGAAGCTGCCGTCGCCGCTGTCGTACTCGACGTGCGCGCCGGCGGGGAGGTTCGAGAGCGAGCCCGCGACGAAGGTCACGCCCTCGGGCATGACGTCCTCGAGCAGCACGCCCTCGGCGGTGGCGTGGCCGGCGTTGCCGTACTCGAGGGTGTAGTCGAGGGTGTCACCGGCGTTGGCGGCGCTGTCGTCGCCGGTCGCGCGGTTGATGACCGTCTTGACGACGAAGGGATCGGGGCGGAAGACCGCGAACGAGCAGCTCGCCTCGTTGTTGTCGAGGATCTCCTCGACCGGGGCGCCCGGCCAGTCGGGCCGGTAGAAGACCTCGGCGCGCACGCGGTTGATGATCGAGGTGTCGTCCTGCACGTCCTGGTTGACGCGCCCCGTCAGCGTGATGCGCGTGGTCGCGCCCGGCGACAGGCCGATCTTGCGGAAGTAGCGCAGGTCGTTCGCGTTCGCCGTGCCGAGCAGGAAGGTGTCGCCCTCGCGGGTCCACGGCACGTCGCCGACGATCGGGCTCTCCGACGGGTCCACGAGCTGGCCGCTGCCGTCGTCGAGGCGGACGACGGTGGCGTCGTCGCTCAGCAGCGTGATGCCCGCGGGGACGATCTCGCTGAGCTTGACGCCGTAGGCCGGGACGGTGCCGGTGTTCTCGAGCTCGAGGGTGAAGGTCACCGCCTCGCCCGGGCGGACGCCGGGGTAGGCGCCCGCGGGGTCGCAGGTCTTGCGCACCTCGACGTCGATGCCGGGGGTCCGCGTCAGGGCGCAGGCGCTGTTGTTGCCCGGGTCGCCGGCGCCCTCCTGGGGGGAGCCGATGGTGACGCCGGCGCAGCTCTGGAAGCGGGTGCCGCCCTCGGGGGTCTGACCGGTGGCGGGGTCGCGCGCCTCGACGCGGAGGTAGACGGCGTAGGGGCCGGACTGCGCCGGGAGGGTCCCGGCGAGGATGGCGACGTAGCTCGTCTGGGGGCTCGGGGTCGTGCCCCAGCCGCCGCCCGTGGGGGTGTAGACAGGCGGCGTGGCCTGGGGCGGCCCGTTGAAGTAGCGGACCTGCTGGCCGCCGGTGGCCGTGACGTTGAGGAAGGTCAGGTCGACGGCGCCGTTGGCCAGCGTCGGGCCGTCGGGCATCGCGACCACGAGGACGGCGTCCGGCGCGGCCTGGCGGTTGTTGTTGCCGTAGGTGACGACGTACTGGTAGGCGCTGCCGGGCTGGACGAGCGGGGGCGCGGTGATCTTGACCCAGGCGTCGGGCAGCGGCGTGCGGACGGTGGCGCAGCCGGTGTTGTCGAAGTCGGGGTCCTCGCCGGTGGTGGTGGTCCCGGTCGCGCAGACCTCGATGTCGGTGGCCGGCGGCACGGTGGCGCCGACGGTGGTCTGGAACACGATCTGGACGTCACCGGAGTGGCCCGGGAAGTAGGCCGGGCCGCTCGGCCCCTCGATGCCGCTGCCGTACATGGCGCCAAAGTGCAGCGTGTTGCCGATGACGTTGGGCTGGCCCTCGAGGCTCCAGCCGGTGCTCGGCACGAAGGCGGTGCCCGGGACGTAGTTGAGGGTGCTCGGCAGGTCGACGGCGAGCTCGACGGTCTCGGCGTAGTGGCCGCCCTCGTTGGAGATCAAGACGGTGTAGGTGACGGTCTCACCCGACGGCGGGTCGACCTGGTCGGGCTGGACTCGGACCCACAGGTCGGCGTTCTGGACCAGCGGGGTCAGGGTCGCGTAGGCGGTGGACTCGAGGGTCTCGCCGGCGACCGTCTTGGTCGCGGTGGCGGTGGTGACCGTCGGCAGCAGCGTGCCGGTCGGGGTGCCCGGGGTGACCTGGACCGTGAGGACGAAGGTGCCGCCCTGGAGCGGGTCGAGGGTGAGCGGGTTGCCAGCGGGGTCGAGGAGATCCCAGTGGACCTCGCCGCCGGTGCCCGGGACCATCGTCAGCGGCGTCGCGTAGGGGGTCGCCGAGTTCCAGGTGTGGGTGAACGAGAGGATCGTGAGCTCGGGCGGCAGCAGCTCGCTGATGAGCACGTGATCGTCGGTGTTGGTCGAGTCGTTGAAGTAGGTGATCGCGATCTCGAAGACCTCGCCGGCCGCGACGACCTCGGGGCCGGTCTTGGCGACGCGGATCGAGGGCTTCTCGCTGACGGTGTCGCGCGCCTTGTCGCTGATGGCCTGGGGGAGGCCGTTGGCGACGATGAGGGCGTCGTTGGCGATGACCGTGCCGGTCGGGGTGCCGGCGTCGACGGTGACGGTGAAGTCGACGTGGCGCTGCTGACCCGTCACGAGCTGGGCGGGGCTCAGGCTGCCGTCGTCGACGAGGAAGGCGACGAAGGTGGTGTTGGCGCCGTAGGGAGAGTGGGCGCGGCCGTCGGTGCCGACGCTGCCCTGGACGAAGTTCGCCCGGACGACCGCGTCGGAGAACGCGAAGTCCTGGCTGAGGTAGCCGGGGAGCGTCGGCGGGAGGGCGTTCGAGAACCAGACCTGACCGCCGACTGGGACCTGGGCGGACTGGATCGTGATCTCCGGGGGCAGGCGGTCGACGATCCAGGTGCCGGTCGAGGCGCCGTCACCGATGTTCACGTAGGACAGGCGGTAGTCGTAGGCGTCGCCGGGGCCGACGACGGCGAGATCGACCTGCTTGTCGACGATGAGGTAGGGCTCGACGAGGGCGCGCGTGCTCTCGCCGGCGCTGCCGGTCGAGGGGCCGCAGAGGTCGTCGTCGCCGGTGACGGTGGCCGAGAGGTTGAAGCTGACGCCGTCGAGGACCCCCGCAGGGACCTTGAGCGTGAGGCTGACCGACTTGCTGCTGCCGGGGAGGATGGTCGGCCAGGTGACGCGGATGTTCTGATTGGTGACGAAGTTGACGGAGCCGCCCGAGGCCGAGATGGACTGGAAGCCGAGGGTGGTCGGGACGCCGTTGGCGGCGACCTGCGGGATGTTGATGTTGAGCACCACGTTGAGCGCCGTGTCGGTCGGGCTGCCGGCGAGCTTCTGGTTGGGGACGTTGATGTTGTAGGTGACGGTCTTGGCGCCCACCACCTGGTCCGGGTTGTCGCTGATGGTGAGGCGCGACAGGTCCGGGGTGAGCTTGGTGACCTGGACGTACTCGGTGTTGCTGGCGCTCATACCGCCGCCGTCGATGAGCTCGGTGCCGCCGGTGGGGGGCGTGTAGCGGTAGACGCGGAAGTTGCCGACGTTGGTGAGGGTCGGGTCGGTCGCCGGGCAGAGGTTGGCCGGGACGTCCACGGTGACGCCGATCTCGCCGGTCACGCTGGTGGGGACGCCGGGCTCGGGGAAGTAGGGGGAGGCGAGGCGCGGGACGACGAAGGCGACCCAGACGACCTGCTCCTTGGGGGGCTGGACGGTGGTCCACGACGGCCCGATGAGCATCCCCTGGTCGAGGTCCGGCGGGTCGTTGGCGGCGCGGGTGAGGCAGTCGCCGGGGGCGGTGAAGGTGGCGCAGGTGTTGTAGTAGATGGTGCCGCCGGCGATGGACGGCAGGAAGGCCGAGTCGAAGGTCGTGAGCTCGGGGATCTTGTCGACCATGACGATGTCGTCGAGGGCGGAGATGCCGTTGTTCACGGTGCGCAGGAGCCAGCCGACGGGGTCGCCGTAGGTGACGGTGGAGTAGGGGTTGTCGTTGCCGGCGGAGACCGAGGCGCTGCCGCGGATCATGTCGCCCTTGGCGAAGCTGCCGGTCGGGTCGTCGGGGACGCCGACCTTGATGGCGAAGCTCGACGCCGCCTGCTCGGGGGCGAAGCCCGACCGGACGCGGGCGCTCGAGGCGATGACGTCGCCGTCGTGGAGGGTCCCGGTCGGGGCCTCCTCGCGCAGGGTGACGGCGTAGGAGACGTTGAAGCGCTCGCCGACGGTCAGGCGGTCGAGGTACCACCAGACGGAGTTCGGGGGGACGGTGACGCCGCCGCACGCGGGGGGGGTGGGGTCGCCGGCGAGGTAGACCTGGCCGCCGTTGTTGGGGGTGACGCCGGGCGGGGTCTTGATGGCCGGGTTGCCGGCGAGGTTCAAGAGCGGCGTGAGGTCGTCGTAGACGCAGGCCTGGTAGTAGTCCTCGCCGTGGCTGCCCGGGTAGATCTCGTAGTTGCCGCCGTAGAGGGTGTAGGTGATCTCGCTGCCGGCGTAAGCGCGGTACTCGTTGAAGAGCAGGTAGACGTTGCTCGCCGTCTTGCGGATGAACGGGTTCGGCGCCGAGGACACGCGGGTGGTGACCTTGGGGGAGTCGATCGCGTTGGCGTTGGCGGCGTGGACGTGGGCGACCGGCTCGAAGAACGTCTGGTCGATGGTGCCCATCTTGGTGCGGGCGGTGAAGCGGAGCGCGAAGGTGTGGCCGGCGGCGACCTCGCCGAGGGACCAGTAGACGGCGCCGGCGGGGACGGAGACGCCCGCGACGGTGATGGGGCCGCCGGTCCCGTTGTAGAGGCCGCCGTCGGTGGCGCTGGCGAAGCTGAGCGAGGCGTCCTGGGTCTCGGCGCTGGCGGGCAGGGCCGGAGGGGCGGTCGTGGAGCCAGCGGCGGGGACGTTCGGGGTGGGGAGGACGACCCACGCGACGAGGTCCTGGGCGTTGACCAGGGAGACCGAGGTGGCGAGGCGCCAGGTGACGGTGTCGGCGGAGTTGACCGTGGCGGGCCCGGTGAAGTTCAGCGCCAGGATCGAGCGCGGCGACCAGGTGACGCGGAGCCCCTGCAGGGTCGGGGCGATCGGGCCGTTCTTCTTCAGCGTGACGATGACCCGGCCCCCGGTGACCGACGCGCTGGGCACGCTGGCGATCGAGGCGCGGCTCGTCCACGGGGCGGTGGCGGCGGGGGTGAGCGCCAGCGGGTAGTTGGTCCCGTCGGCCGCCTGGAACACGGCCGTCACGTCGGTGGCCGTGGACGACGTGTACTTCAGGTAGACCGTTCCCCAGGCGTTGAAGGACGACGGCTCGATGAGGGTCGTCGTGACGGTGCCGGTGGTCGGCGCGGGGGAGCCGGCCGGGTTCAGCGTCAGGAGGCGTCCGATGCCGTCGTAGACGATCTCGGCGGGCGCGAAGGAGACGCCGACGGTGTCATCGAAGAAGTGGACCCACTCTCCGGTGTTGTTGTCGACCTGCGGCGAGGCCGAGGCGCGCGACGGCGCCAGAGCGACGAGCGCGAGCGCGGAGAGGGCAGCCAGCGTCAGGCGTGCGGTGTTCTTCATCGGATGTCCTCGAGGATGTGGCCTGGCGGGCGGACGACGCGTACGCAAGCATGCGTCGCGGCGCCCTCGGGGGTGCAGGGCGGAGGCCGGAGCCCGTGCACAATGAATTCGTGAGCAGCATTCTGCTCTGGGTCGACCGCCGTTGCAACCCCACCGCGGGGATGTTGCGGGGCGCACAAGCGGCCGCAAGGAGTTCGTTGCCAGCCGAGGCATCGCTTGCTACGGGGCGTGCATGAGCGAGCTCCCACGCATGCTGGCTGACGCGGCCTCGATCCTGCGCGTACACATCATCCTCATCGCCGTGACCGCGGCGCTGGTGTTCGGGTGGGTGTTCACCGGCGAGTATCCGTGGGGCGTCGCGGTGCTCGGCGGGGTGGACTGGCTGCTCATCAACCTGCTGAACCGCGTGACGGACCTCGAGGAGGACCTCGCGAACGGGATCCGCGGGACCGAGCGCCTCGTGGGCGCGGCGCGGCCGGTGCTGGCGCTGTGGATCGCCATCCTGGTCGGGTCCTTCGCCTGGAGCCTCGCCGTGTGGCCCGAGCTGACGGGGTGGCGCCTCGCGGTGCAGGCCATCGGGGTCGGCTACAGCTTCCGCGTGGTGCCGACGCCGATGGGCTGGCGGCGCTTCAAGGACCTGTATTTCTTCAAGAACTTCATGTCGGCGGTGCTCTTCGTGCAGACCGTCTTCATCTACCCCATCGCGGTGGCGGGCTGGCAGCTCGTCTACCCGGGGGGCGCGGGCGCGGTCGTCGGGCTGGCGGTGTTCTTCGTGGCCTTCGAGATCACCTACGAGATCCTCTACGACATGCGCGACCTCGAGGGGGACCGCCTGGCGAACGTGCCCACCTACCCCGTCGTCCACGGGCTCGCGCGCTCGCGGCAGATCATCGACGCGCTGCTCGCGTTCTCGGCGGTCGTGCTGCTGGGGTTGTTCGCGAGCGGCCTCGTCGGGGCGCGCGAGCTGCTGATGCTGGTGGCGCCGGGGATCCAGTGGGTCTTCTATCGCCCGCGCTACCGCCGGGGGCTGACGACCGGCGACTGCATCGGCCTGACCTACCTCGGCGCGGCGCTGCTGGCGGTGTTCCTGGTCGGCACTTGGGTCTGGCTCGAGGCCGGCCTGCCCGCCAACATCTTCGTCGGCTGAAGCCAGCACCGCGGGTCCGGTGGGGAGCGGGCTGCAGCCGGGGGCGGCTGCCGACGGGTCCGGGGCTCGGACATCCCAGCCCCGGGGCGTGCTCGTCGCGATCGGAGAGCCAGAGCCCGCGGCTTCGGCTTGTTGCGATGCATCAACAGTCTCTTTGTGCGCTGCAGAATAGATACTCTCCTATGATCCGCTATAGGCTTGCGCCATAGAGCATATAGCTGGTTTTCGCGGCGCAAATGACAATCGCACGCTTGCCTCCCGCCAGGGGGGCCGATAGCGTCCCGTCAACCGAGCGGTGAAGGCCAGTAGCTGCGGGTGACGGACCTGTTCCCTCATCCGGCGGGCGGCTACGGCGCGCCTCTTTCGCGACTGCGAGAAGGATTTGCTGTGAACGCTCTACTGAGGTCTGCTCTCGGGCTCGTGCTCCTGTCGGTGGCTGCGCCGTCTCCCGGCTGCGACGACGGCGCCGCGCCGGCCCCAGACAAGGGATTCAGGATCCAGGTGGCGCCCCTGACGCTCCCCGGGGTCACCGACGTCTGCTACGCGATCGACGTTCGCAACGACACCGTCGCGAACATCGCCACCGCCCAGACCGTGTGGACGAAGTCGAGCATCTGCGCGAGCCAGTACGGCGACGGCGTCGGCGACATCAGCTACGCCGGGACCTGCGACGCGGGGCGTGACAACACGGTCACCCTGAGGATCGAGGACATCTTCACCGGAGGCGCCAAGGGAGCCGGCGGCGTCGCCGTCCCTGGCACCGAGTGGATCAACCCCTGCGCCCGGGACGCACTGGGCGCGCTCACCGGGTATGGGCCCTGCCAGATCCAGAAGCCCTGCGTCGACAACCAGGACACCCCCGTCGAGTTCAACGTCACCATCATGCGGAACGCCAAGCAGGGCTTCTTCGACATCGCGGTGAACTTCGAGGACATCTTCTGCTCGGCCAAGCTCGACTGCCGCACCGGGCCAGACCTCTCCGACCCCTACATACAGCTGCTGCACAACGGCTCCGACCGTGACGACACCGTCGTGATGGCCCTCGCCTGCACCGCCGGCCCCGATCAGGCCACCCACCTCTACTGGACCGACGTCACCGTGACGTGCGGCGCCACGAGCTACGTCATCGACCCCGCCGCGGGCCCCGGCAACCTCTCCGGGGTCGCTGGTGCGGTGACGCCCGCGATCGACGCCGACAACGCCGCCCTCTTCCAGGTGGCGACCTACCGTGGCGCCGAGCAGCTCGGAAACGCTGGCGGTACCCCGTTCAACAAGCTGTACTGGAACATCGCCCTCGGCCTCGAGGACGGCGGACAGGCGGCCGACTGCACCATCAGCGCCAACGCCACGGCTCACGACGGCGCGCTCGTCGACGGGATCACGCCGGCCAGCACGACCTACCCCTACATCCAGTTTGCGGCCAACCTCAGCACCTGCACCCAGCACGAGCTGGGCAGCGACGAGGTCGCGGAGCGCTACACGGGGCTCGCCACCACCGAGCAGTTCAGCGCCCAGTTCGACGGGACCAACGCAGGCCCGTCCATCCCGCCTGGGTTCCGCTGCGCCGGGACGGTGTGCACCAACGAGGCCACCGGCGAGGTGGCGGTGCCGGCGGGCGCCCTCTGGATGGGGTGCAACCCGGTGCTCGACTGGGAGTGCCCGGGCTACGAGGGCCACGACGACTGGAACTCGTGGAACGCCGCGGACGCGCCGCAGCACTACGTCGAGCTGACGGGGCGCTACGCCATCGATCGGACCGAGGTCACCGCCGCGAACTACCAAGCGTGCATGGACGCGGGCGCGTGTGACGCGCCGGCCGGGAGCAACGGCGGGCACACGGTCGGCGTGGCGGGGCTCGAGCTCCACCCCGCCAACGACATGACCTGGCCCCAGGCCCAGGCGTACTGCGCGTGGGGGGGGAAGGCCGCGGGTGTGCAGCGCCTCTGCACCGAGGCCGAGTGGGAGCGCGCCGCCCGCGGTGGCTGCGAGACGGTGACCGGCGACTGCCAGGCCGGGATGCGGACCTTCCCGTGGGGAGAGCGACCCGCGACCGACGCCGAGGTCTGCGAGCGCGCGAACGTCCCCGGCCGGAGCTGCTCGCCGGGGACGACCCTCCCTGTCGGGAGCCTGCCGCTCGGCGCGTCCCCGTATGGAGCCCTCGACATGGCGGGCAACGTGCTCGAGTGGGTCGCGGACTGGTTCGCGCCCTACGACCCCGCGGCGCCGGCGACGACCGATCCGACCGGGCCAGCGGCCGGGGGCGACTACTACAGCTACTTCCCGAACAACACGCTCGTGTGGTCGACGGACCCGGCGCGCGTCAAGCGGGGCGGCTCGTACTCCCATGCCTATGACGGCCGCGCTCGCGCAGCGCGGCGCGACACGTACCCGGAGTGGTTCGTCAGCCCCGACCTCGGGCTGCGCTGCTGCCGCGACCTGCCCCGGCTGATCGCCGACTGCGCCGAGCTCATCGACTACCCCACGTTCCTGACGATCAACGCGGCGAACGGCGTGCCGGACGACCTCGGCTGCATCCGCTCGATCCCCGGGTTGATGATCGACGGGGGGGGCTGGGAGGTGCCGGACCTGCACTTCGACCACCTCGAGGAGGTCAGCGTGGTCCTGATCATCCAGAGCGTGGGGACCGCCAGCACCACGGAGATCACGTTCGCGGCGCTGACGACGCTCCCAGCCGACCGGTTCATGAACATCCAAAACAACAGCGCGCTCGGTCGTGTCCGCTTCGACGCCCTGACGTCCTTCGCGGGCATGGAGCTGGCGTCGAACACCGGGCTGAGCGCCGAGTTCCCGGCGCTGACGACCCTCGTCGGGGACGGCCACTCGACCTCCCAGGTCATCCAGAGCAACGGCGCGGGGACTCAGTTCGTGGCGCCGCTGCTCACCTCCACGGCCCTCCAATTCGTCATGGTCGGCAACAGCGGCATGGAGGCTCTGGTGCTCCCGAGCCTCACCGACGCGCCCGGTGGGATCCAGGTGATCAGCAACGCGGCCCTGAGCACCCTCGACCTTTCGGCGTTGAAACACGTCGGCGTCAAGTTCAACTTCGACAGCAATTCAGCGCTCTCCACCTGCGCGATCCAGGCGGTCCTCGACGGCCTGACCACCGCACCCGCGCTCGCCGACACCACCATCACGGGCAACCTCGCCTGCCCGTGATGGCCGCCCCGCCACGCACCCCGGGCGGGCGACCCTGACGGCAGGGCGGCGCCGTCTGCGGCGTCGCCCGCGACCAGGGACGTGCGGCCGGCTATCGCACCATGGTCATGCCCTGCACGCCGTCGATGAGCCCGCTGTAGGCGCAGTTGGAGTAGTCGCAGGAGTACCAGCCATCGACGGTGAGGCCGTAGCCGTCGCCGCTGCAGCTCGCGGGGTAGCCCCCTTGTCGCCGCCGTCGCACATGAAACGGGTCGACGCCGGGGGCGTGGAGGTGAGGTGTCCCAGTAGACGAGGCTCCCCACGCGTCGAAGTTGTAATACATCGACATCGTCGGGTCGTTGTTGCCGTTGTTGGGCTCGGTGGCGGTCGTGGAGTTGCTGAGGAAGAAGCTCCCGCCGTCGCTCGCGACCCAGCCGCACGACGCGTTGCCGCCCCGCAGCGCAGGAGGTGCTGGTTGCCGAGCCGTAGGCCGCCTTGGCGGTGCCCGCGGCGCACGCGCTGCAGCTCGTCGCGCTGTCGGTGTAGCCCGGGTCGCACTCGCAGGTGCGCGAGCCGGCCGTGTTGGTGCAGCGCGCGTTGGCGTCGCAGCCGCCGTTGCCCGTGAGGCACTCGTCGACGTCGGTGCAGGTGCGGCCGTCCTCGGCGAGGACGTACCCGGCGCCGCAGGAGCACGCGAAGCCGCCCGCGCTGTTGGTGCAGGTCTGGTCGCCGCCGCCGTTGTCGGTCTGGCACTCGTCGACGTCGTCGCAGCCGTGGCCGTCGCCGCCGAGGGTGTAGCCCTCCCCGCAGGAGCACGCGTAGGCGCCGTCCGTGTCAGCGCAGATCTGGGCGCAGCCGCCGTTGCCCGTAGCGCACTCGTCGACGTTGGGAGGTGAAGCCGCTCAACAGGGGCAGATAGCCGAGGGTAGTGGGTCTGGACCTCCGGGCCGGCGTTGACCTCGTGCTGGGTGCACGCCCGGCCGGTGCCGTCGGACAGGGTGACGCTCCAGTCGATGACCGGACGACCTCGCGCGCGATCGGCTCGGACACGGGGCGGCGACGTGCCAGCAGCTCTGATGCGTCCCGTGGGGTCCCACCTGGGGTCGTCGGGTGCGGGCGGATTCCGGCGCCCTGACCCGCCCGTGTCGCGGTCGTCGGCCGGGCCTGATGGAATCAGGTCCATCGCCACGAAAGTGAAAAGTGAGGGTGCCTGACCCCTGCCGTCCGCCGGGCCTGATGGAATCAGGTCCATCGCCACGAAAGTGAAAAGTGAGGGTGCCTGACCCCTGCCCTCGGCCGGGCCTGATGGAATCAGGTCCATCGCCCCGAAAGTGAAAAGTGAGGGTGCCTGACCCCTGCTTTGACTCTTGCAGGCGGCCACGAGGGCGGCGCGTCCGGCTGAACGCCGGACGCGCCGTCGAGCCACACCCGTCAATAGCCGCAGTAGTAGCCGACCTTGCCGCCGATGACGTCGAACCACCACACGCAGGACAGCCCCGGCCCGCACTGGATGTCGACGTCGCAGCCGGCGCCGTGCGCCAGGTTCAGAGCGGTGGCGCACGTGTTGTGGACGAGCTTACCGCTGTAGTAGCAGCCCCCCGGGGACTGGCACCAGGAGCTGTCCGCGCAGTTGGCGCCGACGTTGTTTGCGACCAGCGTGCTGCACGTGCCGTCGAAGCACCGCAGCCCGCTCTGACACCCCGCGTCTTTCTCGCAGCCCCCGCCGAGGCCCACCTTGGACCCACACCGGCCGTTGCCCGAATTGAACCCCCAGGCCCCTATGTTGTCGCAGTACCCGCCCGGGCACTGCCAGTCCCACTCGCAGTGGCAGCGCCTACCGTCGCCGGCCTCCCAGCACTGCGCGCTGTCCGCACACTCCTCGGTGAGTCGGCAGTACTCCCAGTTCGCCTTGCTCCCCGGCGTGTAGCAATAGCCGTCGCACGCGCCCCCCTTGCACTCGGCCCCCTCGACGCACGGCCAGCCGTCCTCGCCCTTCTTGCACTCCCAGT
>PHBI01000116.1 GCA_002841945.1 Deltaproteobacteria bacterium HGW-Deltaproteobacteria-14 | reverse complement strand
CGCCACGCCGACGACCACCAGCGCCACGCCGGCGCCGAGCCGGCGCCCGGGGCCCCGCGCCTCCCGCCGGGGAGCCACCGACCCAGGCGCGCGCTCGGTGATCGCGACGAGCGCGGCGGCGACCGCGACCGCGCTCTCCGGGCGGTCCCCGGGCGCCTTCGCCAGCAGCCGCGCCAGCAGCGCCGCGAGCTCCGGTGGCGCCGGCGCGCCCGTCGGCAGCGGGCTCGGCAGCGGCGCCACCGGCGTCAGCAGGTGGTCGACGAGCAGCTCGGCGCGGCCGTCGTGCGCGAAGGGGGGCCGGCCGGTGACGAGCTCGTGGAGGACGCAGCCGAGGGCGTAGAGATCGGTCTGCGCGCTGACCGGCCCGCCGGTAACCTGCTCGGGCGCCATGTAGGCGGGCGTCCCGACGGCCGCGCCGCGCTGGGTCAGCGGCTCGGTGTCGTGATCTCCGAGGTCCTTGGCGACCCCGAAGTCGGTGACCTTGACCACCTCGGCGCCGCCAGAGCCCGGGACGAGCATGATGTTGGCGGGCTTGAGGTCGCGGTGGACGATGCCGGCGCCCGCGAAGGCGACCAGCGCCCGGGCGAGCTGCGCGCCGACCCCGGCGGCGGCCTGCGGCGTCATGGGCCCGTCGCGCCGCAGGCGGTCGCGGAGCGTCTCGCCGCCGAGCAGCTCCATCGCGATGAAGGGGGTGCGCGTCTCGTCGTCGACGCCGAAGTCGTAGACGCGGACGATGTGAGGGCTCTCGAGCCGGGTGGCGGCGCGGGCCTCGCGGTAGAAGCGGCGGACGTGGTGGCGGTCGCGCGCGTGATGTGGCTGAAGCAGCTTGAGCGCCACCGGCCGCTCCACGCTGAGCTGGACGCCCGCGTAGACGCGCCCCGTCGCCCCCTGTCCGAGCAGGCGCTCGACCTTGAAGCGCCCGGCGATCACGCTCCCGAGGGAGGGGTCGTCGAGGGCGGCGGAGTCGAAGTCGGTCCTCACCGTCGGGACCTGATCGACCGGGCACACGGCGGCGTCGAGGCGGGTCTCGCAGAGCGGGCAGAAGCGCGCGGGGGTCGGTGGCTGGGCGGCCATGACGCCTGGGGCTTGGGTCAGCCCAGAGTGAAGCGCGGCGAGCCCCGTCGCGCAAGCCGCGGACCCGCGACTCGACCGCCCCCGACAACAGGGCCGCGCGGGACGCGCACAACCCGACAGCGCGTGTGGCGCCGGGGCAACGGCTCTGTGACGTTGCCCGCCGGGGCTGGAATATTGGGGGGATGGTGGCATGATGCGCCCGGGCCGACGGCCCATCCCCAGAGAGAGGACGCTCGGACCCCCGCCGCAGGTGTCGCATGTCGACGGACGAAAAGACCGGAAGCGCGCCAGAGACTGGCCGGACCGTGCTCGTCGTCGGCGGCGGCGGGCGCGAGCACGCCCTCGCGTGGCGCCTCGCGCGCTCGCCCTCCGTCGGCCGCGTCATCGTGTGCCCGGGCAACGGCGGGACGACAGGGGAGGGCGTCGAGCGCGTCACCGACGTCGCCGTCGAGGCCGCCGCGCTCGTGGCGCTGGCCAAGCGCGAGGGCGCTGACCTCACCGTGATCGGACCCGAGGCCCCGCTCGCCGCCGGGGTCGTCGACGCCTTCATCGCCGCCGGGCTGCGCTGCTTCGGGCCGACCGCCCAGGCCGCCGAGATCGAGGCGTCCAAGGCGTTCAGCAAGGCCTTCATGGCCCGTCACCACATCCCGACCGCCCGCTGGGCCGCCTTCGACACCGCGGAGCGCGCCCTCTCGCATTTGCGAAACGTCGGATCTCCAGTCGTCGTCAAGGCGTCAGGCCTGGCGGCTGGGAAGGGGGTGAGCGTTTGCGAGACGCTGGCCGCCGCGGAGGAGGCTGTGCGGCGTCTCGGGGAGGCGGGCGAGATCGTCGTCGAGGAGCGCCTCGTCGGCGCGGAGCTGTCGGTGATGGCCTTCGCCGACGGCCGGACCCTGCGGCTGATGCCCGCCGTGCAGGACCACAAGGCGGCCTACGACGGCGACGCCGGGCCGAACACCGGCGGGATGGGGGCGTACACGCCGGTCCCCTCCGCGACCCCGGAGGTGCTCGCGGCGATCGAGCGCGACGTCCTCGCGCCGGCCCTGCGCGGGCTCGCCGCCGAGGGGCGGCCGTTCGTTGGCGTCTTGTACGCCGGGGTCATGCTCACCGCGGAGGGCGTCAAGGCCCTCGAGTTCAACGCTCGCTTCGGGGACCCGGAGACCCAGGTGGTGCTGCCGCTCTTCGAGGGCGATCTCGCCGAGGTGCTGCTGGCCTGCGTCGACGGGCGCCTCGCCGACGTCCCGGTGCGCTTCTCCGAGCGCGCAGCGGCCACGGTCGTCGCCGCGTCCGAGGGCTACCCCGGGAGCTACCCGACCGGCCGCGTCATCACCGGGCTCGACGCCGCGGACGCCCTCGGGATGGTGTTTCACGCCGGGACCCGGCGCGAGGCCGACGGGCGCGTGGTGACCGCCGGCGGGCGGGTGCTCGCCGTCACCGGGGTCGCCGATCGCCTCGAGGACGCCGTCCGGACCGCCTACGCCGCCCTCGACAAGGTCCACTTCGCCGGCAAGCACGCCCGCACCGACATCGCCCACCGCGCCCTGGGCCCGCGCTCGCGCTACGCCGCCGCCGGGGTCGACATCGACGCCGCCAACCGCGCCGTCGCCGGCATGAAGGACGCCATCCACCGGACGTTCACGCCCCACGTCCTGAGCAGCGTCGGCAGCTTCGGCGGGCTGTTCGACGCCGCCGCGCTCGCCGCCTACGCCCAGCCCGTCCTGGTCGCTTCGACCGACGGCGTCGGCACCAAGACGATGGTCGCCGCCCGCGTAGACCGCTGGGACACCATCGGCGTCGACCTCGTCAACCACTGCATCGACGACATCCTGGTCCAGGGTGCGCGCCCGCTGTTCTTTCTCGACTACGTCGCGTCGGCTCGGCTCGACTCCGAGCGCATCGCGACCGTGGTCAAGGGGGTCGCCGCCGCCTGCGAGGCCGCCGGCTGTGCCCTGCTCGGCGGCGAGACGGCCGAGATGCCCGGCGTCTACCAGCCCGGCGAGGTCGATCTGGCCGGCACGATCGTCGGCGTCGTGGCCCGCGCGGACCTCATCGACGGGCGCGCCATCGCCCCGGGGGACGTCGTGCTGGCGCTGCCGTCGAGCGGGCTCCACACCAACGGCTTCTCGCTGGCGCGGCACATCCTCGGGGACACGGATCTGACGCGCTGCCCGCCCGAGCTCGGCGGGCATAGCTGGGGTGATGCCTTGCTGGCGCCGCACCGCTCGTACCTGCCCGACCTCGAGCGCCTCTGGGCCGCCGGCGTCCGCCCGCGCGGGCTCGCGCACATCACCGGGGGCGGGCTGGTGGAGAACCCGCCGCGGATCCTGCCTCGCGGGGTCGCGATGCAGCTCGACACCGCGTCGTGGACCGTCCCGCCGCTGTTTCGGCTGCTTCAGCGCCTCGGCGACGTCCCCGAGGCCGAGCTGCGCCGGGTCTTCAACGTCGGCCTCGGGCTGTTGCTCGTCGTCCGCCCCGAGGACGCCGATCCCGCCCGCGCCGCGCACCCCGAGCTGCTCACGGTCGGCGCCATCGTCGCCCACCCGGGCGGCCCACCCGAGGTCTTCTTTTGAGTCGCGCCCGGCTGGTCGTCCTGGTCTCGGGCGACGGCTCGAACCTCCAGGCGCTCATCGACGCCTGCGCCGAGCGGCGGCTCGACGCCGACGTCGTCGCCGTGGTGTCGAGCCGCCCGGACGCCTACGCCCTCGAGCGCGCCCACGCCGCGGGCATCCCTCACGCCGTCTTCCAGCGCCGCGACTACCCCGACCGCGGCGCCCGCGACCAAGCCCTGGCGCGCTTTGTTGCAACGCAGCATCCCGACATCATCGTCCTCGCTGGATGGATGTATGTCCTCGGGCCTGAGTTCCTCGACCGCTTCCCGCACCGCATCATCAACCTCCACCCGGCGCTGCCGGGGTGGTTCCCGGGGACCCACGCCATCGAGCGCGCCTGGCGCGCCGCGCAGGCTGGTGAGATCGACCAGACCGGGGTCATGGTGCACTACGCGGTGCCCGAGGTGGACGCCGGCCCGGTGGTGGTCAGCGAGGCGGTCGCGATCGCCCCGAGCGAGCCCCTCGAGGCGCTCGAGGCGCGGATCCACGCCGTCGAGCACCGCCTCATCGTGCGCGCGACCGCCGCGGCCCTCGCCGGGCTGTGGGCGGGCGAGGTGCCGCGCCGCTCCTGGGACGACGACGCGACGCCGCCGCACCTGCACCGACGCCTCCCCGCCCAGGCCGGCCCCCCCGACCCCGTTCACCGGAGCTCTGCGATGAACTCGCGCCGCGCGCTGCTCAGCGTCTTTGACAAGTCGGGCCTCGTCGACCTCGCCCGCGGGCTCCTCGCCCACCGCTACGAGCTCATCGCGTCGGGGGGGACCGCGCGCGCGCTGGCCGAGGCGGGGCTCCCGGTGACCGAGGTCGCCGACGTGACCGGCTCGCCCGAGGTCCTGAGCGGCCGGGTGAAGACGCTGCACCCGGCGATCCACGCCGGGATCCTGAGCCGCCGCACGCCGGCCGACCGCACCGAGCTGGCGAGCCAGGGCTTCCGGCCGATCGATCTCGTGATCGTCAACCTCTACCCGTTCGAGGACACGGTGGCGCGCCAGGGGGTCACCGAGGCCGAGGCCATCGAGCAGATCGACATCGGCGGGGTGACGCTGCTGCGCGCCGCGGCGAAGAACTGGCAGCACGTCACGGTCGTCCCGGATCCGGCCTACTACGGCGAGCTCCTCGCCGCGCTCGCGAGCGGTGAGGACCTCCAGCCGCTGAGCCGCCGGCTGGCGCTCGAGGCCTTCCGCCAGACGGCGCGCTACGACCGCGCCATCGCGCGCTGGCTGGCCGGGGACGCCGGGCCCGCCGGCGCGAGCGAGCGCCTCGAGCTGAGCTTCGAGAAGGTGCAGGACCTGCGCTACGGCGAGAACCCGCACCAGCGGGCGGCGTTCTACCGCCCCCTCGGTGCGCCGGCCCCGCTCGCGCAGGTCGGCGGCAAGGAGCTGTCGTTCAACAACCTCGTGGACCTCGACGCGGCGCGGGCCATCGTGGCCGACTTCCCGCGGCCCACGGTCGCCATCGTCAAGCACACCAACCCGTGCGGGCTGGCGTCGGCGGACGCGCTGCCGGAGGCGTACGCGCGGGCCCTCGAGGGGGATCCGGTCAGCGCCTTCGGCTCGATCGTCGCGACCAACCGCCCGGTGGACCTCGCGCTGGTCGAGGCCATCGGCAAGCTGTTCGTCGAGGTGATCGTGGCGCCGGGGTTCAGCGACGAGGCGCTCGCGCGGCTGCGCGCCGCGAAGGCCGGCTGCCGGCTCGTCGTCGCGCCGGCGACCCCCGACCCGGGGCCGGCGTTCAAGCGCATCGCCGGCGGGATGCTGTTGCAGGACACCGACCGCGCCCCGGTCGAGCCGGCGCGCTGGCAGGTGGTGACGGCGCGGCCGCCGAGCCCCGAGGAGCTCGACGCGCTGGCGTTCGCGTGGCGCGCCGTGAAGCACGTGAAGTCGAACGCCATCGTGCTGGCCCGGGGTGAGCAGGTGGTCGGCGTCGGCGCCGGGCAGATGAGCCGGGTGGACGCGGTGGGCCTCGCCGTCAAGCGGGCCGGGGAGCGGTCGGACGGGTCGGTGCTGGCCTCGGACGCGTTCTTCCCGTTCGCGGACGGGGTCGAGGCGGCGGCCGCCGCGGGGGTGCGGGCGATCGCGCAGCCCGGCGGGTCGATCCGCGACGCCGAGGTGATCGCCGCGGCGGACCGGCTGGGGCTGGCGATGGTGTTGACCGGCGTTCGACACTTCAAGCACTGAGGAGCTCGCGATGCGCGTCGTGCGAATGGAGGTGGCGAAGAAGCCGGGGATCCGGGATCCGCGCGCCGAGAAGCTCCTGCGCGAGCTGGCCCACCTGGGCGTCGCCGGCGTCCGGAGCGTCGTCATCCGCGACGTCTTCCACTTCGCCGGCGACTTCGACGACCGCGACCTGCGGCTGCTCGGTGAGCGGCTGCTGGTCGATCCGGTGATCGAGGAGCTGGTGGCGCCGCGGCGGTTCGAGGCGGCGGTGGACGTGGCGCTGTTGCCCGGGGTGACCGACACGGTGGCGGAGACGGTGCTCGAGGGGGCGCGGCTGCTCGGCGTGCTGGGGCTGGTGCGGGCGGCGACCGGGCACCTGTACGCGTTCGAGGGCGCGGTGGACGCGGCGCAGCTCGAGCGGATCGCCGCGGAGCTGCTGGCGAACCCGGTGATCCAGCGGTGGTCGGTCGTAGGGTCGGTGTCGCCGAGCTTCGACGCGACGCCGGCGTCGGGGGACGCCTGCGAGATCCCGCTGACGGGGGCCGACGACGCGCGGCTCTCCGAGCTGAGCCGCGAGCGGCGGCTGTCGCTCGATCTGGCGGAGATGCAGGCGATCCGGGCGCACTTCGCCGGGCTCGGGCGCGAGCCGACGGACCTCGAGCTCGAGATGCTGGCGCAGACGTGGTCCGAGCACTGCGTCCACAAGACGTTCCGGGCGCGCATCACCTACACCGAGCGGCGAGCCGACGGGACGGTGGACGAGGCGGCCAGCGGCGTGGTCGACGGGCTGTTGAACAGCTACATCCGCGCGGCGACCGAGGCGCTGGACCGGCCATGGGTGCGCTCGGCCTTCGTCGACAACGCCGGCATCGTCGCCTTCGATGAGCGCTGGGACGTGGCGTTCAAGGTCGAGACCCACAACCACCCGTCGGCGCTTGAGCCGTTCGGCGGGGCCAACACCGGGGTCGGCGGGGTGGTGCGCGACGTCATCGGGGTCAGCGCGCGGCCGATCGCGGTGACGGACGTCTTGTGCTTCGGGCCGCTGGACACGGCGCCCGAGGCGCTGCCGGCGGGGGCGCTGCACCCCGCGCGCATCGAGGCCGGGGTGGTCCACGGGATCGAGGACTACGGCAACAAGATGGGGATCCCGACGGTCAACGGGGCCATCGTCTACGACCCGGGGTACGCGGCGAACCCGCTGGTGTACTGCGGGTGCGTGGGGGTGTTGCCGCGCGACGGGCACCCGACCACGCCGGAGCCGGGGGACCTCGTGGTGGTCATCGGCGGCAAGACCGGGCGGGACGGGCTGCGCGGGGCCACGTTCTCGTCGATGGAGATGGACGCGGCGACGGGCGTGGTGAGCGGCGGGGCGGTGCAGATCGGGCACCCGGTGCACGAGAAGCAGGCGCTCGAGGTGGTGCTGGCGGCGCGGGACGCGGGGCTCTACCACGCCATCACCGACTGCGGGGCCGGCGGGCTGTCGTCGGCGGTCGGGGAGATGGCGGCGACGCTCGGGGCGGACATCGAGCTGACGCGGGTGCCGCTGAAGTACACCGGGCTCGAGCCGTGGGAGATATGGCTGAGCGAGGCGCAGGAGCGGATGGTGCTCGCGGTGGGGCCGGCGGCGTGGCCGCAGGTGCAGGCGATCGCCCGGCTGCACGCCATCCCGTGCGACGCCGTCGGGACCTTCCGGGCCGATGGGCTCCTGCGCATCACCTACGAGGGGCGGGTCGTCGGAGAGCTCGACGCGGGCTTTCTGCACGCCGGTATTCCGCGTCGCAACATGGTCGCCGAGTGGACGCAGCCGGGTCCCGAGGTGATCGATCTTGCACCGCAAGATATCGCGGCGGAGCTGCTGCGGTGGCTCGCCGACCCGAACGTCTCCTCCAAGGAGGACGTCGTCCGGCGCTATGATCACGAGGTGCAGGGCGGGACGGTGGTGAAGCCGTTCGTCGGCGTCGCGGCCGACGGCCCCGGGGACGCGGCGGTGCTGGTGCCGCAGGAGGCGGCGGACGGCGGGGTCGGGGTGGCGCTCGGCGTCGGGGTGGACCCGCGCCTCGGGCGTCGCGACCCCTACGCGATGGCGTGGGCGGTGGTGGACGAGGCGATCCGCAACGTGGTCGCGGTGGGCGCGGACCCAGCGCAGATCGCGATCCTCGACAACTTCTGCTGGGGCAACCCGTCGCTGCCGGACCGCCTCGGGTCGCTGGTGCGGTGCTGTCGCGGCTGCTACGACGCGGCGGTGGCGTACGGGACGCCCTTCGTCAGCGGCAAGGACAGCCTCAACAACGAGTGGCGGGACGCCTGCGGGGTGAGCCACCCGATCCCGCCGACGCTGCTCATCTCGGCGCTCGGCCGGGTGCCCGACGTCACGCGCACGGCGACGTCGGACGCGAAGGCGGCGGGCGACGCGCTGTATCTGGTGGGCGTGACCCGGTCGAGTCTATTGCCGCCGAGTGACGCGCCGGCGCTCTATGTGGCGCTGCATCAAGCGATGCGCGCCGGGCTGGTGCGGGCGTGCCACGACCTGTCCGAGGGCGGGCTGCTCGTCTGTGCGGCGGAGATGGCGATCGGCGGGCGCCTCGGGGTGACGGTGGATCTGGCGGCGGTCCCGGCCGCCGACGGGCTGACGCCGGGGCAGGTGGCCTTCCTCGAGCGCCCGGGTCGGCTCCTGGTCGAGGTCGCCCCGGCGGGCGCGGCGGCCTTCGAGGCGGCGCTGGCGGGGCACGCGTGCGCGGCGGTGGGCGCGGTCACGGCCACCGCGGAGCTGGTGGTGAGCGGCGCCGGCGCCGAGGTCCGAGTGGCGGTCGAGGCGCTGCGGGCGGCCTTTCGGGGCCGCTGACCGAGGACATCGATCCGGGCCGCGCGAGCCGGCTCCCGGGGCAAGGTCCGAGGCGGGGCGGGCGCGGCCGGCTTCGCTGCTACGCGGGAAGGCGCCCCGTGACCTGGACGTGGCGATCGCCCACGGCGGCGACCTCCCAGCCGGCGAGCCCGGCGGCGGCGAGCTGGGCCCGGATCTCGTCGGGCTCGAAGGCCGCGTGGAGCGAGGCGAGGAAGTCGGCGCGCAGCGCCTCCGGCTCGGCCGCGGCGTAGCGCTCGACGATGGCGCGGGCCGCGGCGGGGGTCGGCGGGCGGCGGAGGTCGGCGACGTAGACCGGGGCGCCGGGGCGCGCGACGCGGAGGACGGTGCGCCAGAGCGAGGCGACCGGGTCGTGCAGGTGGTGGAGCAGGCTGTTGCTGACGACCGCGCCGAACGCGGCGGCCGGGAGCGCGGCGCTCGGGAGGGTCGCGCGGACGAAGGTCGCGTTGCGGAGCGCGGCGGCGCGGGAGCGGGCCACCGCGAGCATCGCCTCGGCGCCGTCGACGCCGACCACGGCGAGATCGGGGCGGGCGCGCGCGACGCGCAGGGCGATGTTGCCGGGACCGCAGCCGAGGTCGACGACCGGGCCGGCGAGACCCTCTCCGAAGCGCGCGAGGAACGCGGCGACGAGCTCGGCGTCGGAGGTCGCGAAGTCGGCGGCAGCGTACGCGTCCGCCTGGGCGGCGGCGTCCATCAGCTCGGGCTCTGGCGTGCGGTCCATCGCGGTCCTCCTCGGTGACAGCCCGTCGTCGCACGGCGCAGGCGCCCGGGCAAGCGGCGCCGGCGGCGTGGCACAGGGTCAATGACGTCCCCCGCCGGCCGCTAGCACTGGGGGGTGACTCGGGCGGCAAGTCGTGGCATACGCCCCGCACTGCGGCGCACGGGCGGTCCTCGGACGCGCCCCGCCGCTTCGAACGCCACCTCTGAAAAGGCCGCCGCGATGACCGCCCTTCACACCCGCGCCGAGAACGCCTGCGAGCTCTGCGGCGCGACCGACGACCTGGCCCCCTTCGCCGTCGCGCCGCACACCGGCGACGATGTCGAACACAACGTCCTCGCGTGTGGCACCTGCCGCGGGCAGCTGGCGGAGGGCGCCGAGCTCGACGGCAAGCACTGGTTCTGCCTGCAGGGAGCCATCTGGAGCGCCGTGCCGGCGGTTCAGGTCGTGAGCTGGCGCCTCCTGCACCGGCTCCGCGACGAGGGCTGGGCGCAGGAGCTGATGGCGCAGGCCTACCTCGAGGAGGACGTCCTCGCCTGGGCCCGCGAGGGGCTCCCGGTCGCGGGCGAGGCCGCCGCGGTGACCGTCGACAGCAACGGCGCGGTGCTCGCCGCCGGTGACGACGTGACCCTCATCAAGGACCTCGACGTCAAGGGGACGACCTTCGTCGCCAAGCGCGGGACGCTGGTCAAGGGGATCCGCTTGACCGACGACCCCGGGCACGTCGAGGGCCGCGTCAACGGCGTCCAGCTGGTGCTCAAGACCGCCTTCCTCAAGCGCGCGGGCTGACCACGACCATCGACGCGGGCGCCGTCTGCTTCGACGCCCGCGTCACCCGCGCCCGCGGACACGGCGACCCGGCCCCAGGGCACCTCGACCAAGACGCCGCGTCAGGCGTCGCGCTTGGCCTGGATCGCCTGGATGGCGGTGATGGTGATGGTGAAGACGATGTCCTCGACGAGGCAGCCGCGGGACAGATCGTTGACCGGCCGCGCCAGCCCCTGCAGCACCGGGCCCATGGACACCACGTTGGCGCTCCGCTGGACCGCCTTGTAGGTGACGTTGCCGGTGTTGAGGTCGGGGAAGATGAAGACCGTCGCGTGACCCGCGACCGGGCTCTTTGGCGCCTTCGCGCGCGCGACGCCCGGCATGATCGCCGCGTCGTACTGCAGCGGCCCGTCGATGAGGAGGTCTGGGCGCAGCCGCGCGGCGATCTCGGTCGCGCGCTTGACCTTGTCGACGTCCTCGCCCCCGCCGCTCGTCCCGGTCGAGTACGACAGCAGCGCCACCCGCGGCTCGATGCCGAACGCCTTGGCCGTGTCCGCGCTCTGGACCGCGATGTCGGCGAGCTGCTCCGCGGTCGGGTTGGGGTTGACGGCGCAGTCGCCGAAGACGAGGACCTCGTCGGGCAGGCACATGAAGAACACGCTCGAGACGAGGTCGCAGCCCGGCGCCGTCTTGATGATCTGCAGCGCCGGCCGGATGGTGTGCGCGGTCGTGTGCTGCGCCCCCGAGACCAGGCCGTCTGCCTCGCCGAGGTGCATCATCATGGTGCCGATCATGATGGCGTCGCCGAGCTCGGTCGTGGCGCGGTCCACGGTCATGCCGCGCGCGCGGCGGGCCTCGACGAGGGGCGCGACGTAGCGCGGCGCCACCGCGACCGGGTCGATGAGCTCGAGGCTCTGGGGCAGCGCGATGCCCTGCTTTTTGGCCTGCTGCCGGATCGTCGCCGGGTCGCCGAGCAGCACGCAGTGCGCGATGCCACGCTCCTCCACGATGGCCGCCGCCGCGATCGTCCGCGGCTCGGTGCCCTCGGGCAGCACGATGCGCCGGCGATTCGCGCGGGCGTCCTGTATGAGCTTGTGGCGGAAGGCGGGCGGTGAGAGGCGGGTCGCGCGCCGATCGGCGACGATCGCGCGGAGCCAGCTCCGATCGAACTGCTCGGCGATCGTCGTCATGGTCAGCTCGACCCGCTGCTGGTCGTCGGCCGGGATCCGGCGGTCCATGTTGCCGACCCGCGTCGCCGTCGCGAAGCTGCCCTCCTCCACCCACAGCACTGGCAGGCCCGCGTTGAGCGCCGGCTGACACAGCTCCATGACCCGCGCGTTGGGCTCGACGCCGCCGGTGAGGACCAACCCCGAGAGCTTCATCCCGTCGAGCACCGCGAGCGACGCCGCGAGGATGATGTCGTCGCGATCCGCGGGGGTGATGATCAGCGTGTCCGGCGCGAAGACCTTGATCGAGTTCGGCACCGTCATGGCGCACAGCTTGACGTCGCGGAAGCGGCGCTGGGCCATCCGGCCGGCGTTGATGACGCGGGCGCCGAGCCAATGCGCGATGTCCACCACCCGCGGGGCCATCAGCTCCTCGCGCCGGGAGACGACCGCGACCGGGAGCAGGTGCTCGGCGATGGCGGCCTCCCGCCAGGCGGTCAGGGCCGCCGGGTCAGGATCCGGCACGAGGTTGATGACGCATGCGTGCTGTCGCCCCTCGCCCGGATCCCCGTAGCCGTGGGCGGCGATGGCGAGGGCGTCCGCGAGCTCCGCGGGGCTCTGGTCGGACGGGGCGGCGACCAGGACGAGCTCGGCGTCGAGGGCCCGCAGCACCAGGGTGTTGACGCGGGTCGAGAAGACCATGCCGCTCTCGGTCACCATGCCCTCGACGACCAGGACGTCAGCGCCCTCGGCGGCCGCCGAGCAGACGGCGACCACCTCCTCCATGAGCGTCTGGTCGTCGCCGTCGCTGAGGAGGTCCTCGACGCGCTGACGCGGGATGGGCGTCGGCGGATGCAGCGTCGAGCCGAGCGCGATGAGGTCGTTCGAGCGGTCGTTGCCGCGGGTGGCGATGGGCTTGGCGAAGGCGACGCGGACCCCCTTCTCGTCGAGCGCGCGGACGAGACCGAGGCACGTCGTGGTCAGGCCGACCTGGTGGCCGGCGGGGGCGACTAGCAGTGTGCGAGGCATCGATGGTGTTCCGTCGAGAGGGGGTAGGGCTCGGTGGAGCCGGGTCCAGGAGACCGCGGGGAGGCCGCGGAGCGGCCGGATCTGTTGCGCTAAGACCCCAAGCAAAACGCGGCGAAGCGAGGTCTGATTGAGGTGTCGTAGGACACCGATCCCGAGTCCCGCGAAGCGGGGCTCTGGGCCGGTGTCCACGCCGCGCGAGCGGCGGGTGGAGGCCGCGTAGCGGCCGGATCTGTTGAGCTAGGATCCCAAGCGAAACGCAGCGAAGCGAGTCTTGATTGAGGTGTCCTAGCTGATGAGCGCCGCGGTGTCGCGGGCGATCAGGAGCTCCTCGTTGGTGGGGACGACGACCGCCTGGGGCCGCGTCGAGGTGGTGATGCGCCCGCTGACGCCGCGGACGCAGCGGGCGTTCGCCTCCGCGTCGAGGTCGAGGCCGAGGAAGGCGAGCTGCGTGAGCACCTGGGCCCGGACCAGGCTCGAGTTCTCGCCGATGCCCCCGGTGAAGACGACGGCGTCGAGGCGGCCGAGGGGCACCACGAGCGCCGCGATGGCCTTGGCGAGCACGTAGCTGAAGACGTCGATGGCGAGGCGGGCGCGCGCGTGCCCGCGCCCGGCGGCCTCCTCGAGGGTCCGCAGATCGTTCGAGAGGCCGCTGACGCCGAGCAGGCCGCTCTGCTTGTTCAGCGCGTCGAGGATCTGGGTCGGCGCGACGTCGAGGGCCCTGGCCATGTGCCCGATGATGGCGGGATCGACCGAGCCCGAGCGGGTGCCCATCACCAGGCCCTCGAGCGGCGTGAGCCCCATCGTCGTGTCGACGCTGCGGCCGTCCCGCACGGCGGTGGCGCTGGCTCCGTTGCCCAGGTGGGCGGTGACCAGGGCGTGGTCGGTCGGATCGAGGCCGAGCGCCGCGACGGCGGCCTCGGCGACGAAGCGGTGGCTCGTCCCGTGGAAGCCGTAGCGGCGCACCTCGTGCTCCTCGAGCCAGGCGTGGGGCACCGCGTAGGTGTAGGCGCGCGGTGGCATCGTCTGGTGGAACGCCGTGTCGAAGACGGCCACCTGGGGGAGCGCCGGGAAGAGCTCGTGGGCGATGGAGATCCCGAGGAGGTTCGGCGGGTTGTGGAGCGGTCCGAGGGGGATGCAGGCCTCGACCTCGCTCACGACCTCGGGGGTGATGCGGATCGACGCGGAGAAGCGCGAGCCGCCGTGCACCACGCGGTGGCCGACGCCGGCGAGGCCAGCGAGCAGGCCGAGCTCCCCGAGCACCTCGACGGCGGCGCGCAGACAGCGGTCGTGACCGGCCCCCGGGAGCGCGCGGGTGTGCTTGTGGCCGTCGAGCTTCCAGTCGAGGCTCGCTTCGCCCGAGTTCAGCCTCTGGGCGATGCCCGAGACGCGCTCGTCGCCGGTCGTCGCGTCGATGACGGCAAACTTCGCCGAGGAGCTTCCACAGTTCAGGACGAGGATGTTCATGGGCTCTCCGCACAGAGACCGGGCCGCCGGAGGGCCACGGAAGCCGCCCCGGGTGGCCGCGAAACGCGACGTGTCTCTAGCACGAGTCAATACCGATGGCGCGGTCGTTTTCGCTCGTTCAACCGGGCGGAGCGGGGCTCGGGCGCCTCCAGCCTCGGTCCGAGCGCCGTCGCCGCGCGAAATCCGCCGTCGCCGGCCGCGGATCGTTCACCCGCTGGCTCCCGATGACCCGGATCGCGGCCTCTGGTGCGGATCATAGCGCCGCGAGCTGCGAACCCTGCACAGCGCTCGGCCCCGCTGGCGCGGAGGACGAATGGTGCGATGCAGGGCAGCATCTTGTTGATGCTGTACGGGTTACGCCGCCGATCGCGGCTTTCGCGTCTCGCAGATGCGGTCGCTGTGCTAGGCTGGCGCCTGGACGGCGCTCAAGCCGCCGCCGATCGAGCCTTCAATGAACGACAAGCCACTCGCTCATCTCGCGCTCGCGCTTGCGTCCGGTGTCGCCCTCACGGGCTGCGTCGGTGGCGCGCCGCCGGGTACATCCGGCTCCAACCTCGCGCTCGCCGTGCAGGCCCTGGCCTTCGCGGAGGTCGGTGACATCGCCTACCACGTGAGCGTCGAGAGCCCGCTCGGCCCGGTGTGGGAGGCCGATCTCCTCGCGAGCCGCTACGGCGACGGGACGTCGCTCAGCTACGTGGGCCCCTGCGACGCGTCGCCCGAGGCGCAGCCCCAGACGATCGCCCTGCGGGTGGACGCGCTGTACGACACTCAGGGTGCGCTGATCTCTAGCGACGCCTGGGCCAAGCCCTCCACCCTCGAGCTCACCGCGGTCTGCCAGGCGGACACCGACGTCCCCGTGGCCTTCGAGCTGACCCTGATGCGCCGCGCCGCGCAGGGCTTCTTCGACATCGCCGTCAGCTTCGACGACATCTTCTGCTCGGCCAAGCTCGACTGCGAAGAGGACGACGGCGGCCCCATCTTCCTCGTCCACGGGGCCGACGGCGAGCGCGCGCCCAGCGTGGTGCTGGCCCTGTCCTGCGTCGACCCCGGCAGCACCGACCTGCGCCTCTACCTCACCGACGTCGCCGTCGACTGCGGCGCCGGCCCCATCGCCGTCGACCTGTCGGGCGGCCCCGGCGTCCTCTACGGCGCGTCCGACCCCGCCCCGGCCCCGCTGCTGCAGGCGATGCGCTTCTCGGGGCTGCAGTCCTACACCAACAGCGCCACCGGCGAGGTCGCCGGCGGCGCCTACTTGACCGCCGCCCTCGCCCTCGACGTCGACGCCATCGACCAGCGCTGCACCCTGGCCGCCGAGGCGACCGCCCACGACGGCGAGCTCGCCGACTTCACCTTGCCCTCCCACGCGACCTACCCCGTGATCTCCTGGGAGCTCGATCTGACCTCCCCCGGCGTCGACGGCTACGCCTGCACCCAGCACGCCCTCGACGCCCCGGGCAGCGGCGTCGCGACCGGCTACAGCGCGGCGACCCCTCCCTTCGCGGTCGTCGGCTACCCCGCGGCGGGACCGACGCTGAAGGTCGAGCGCCGCGACGGCTGCACGCCGAGCTGCGCCGGTCGGGCCTGCGGCGAGGACGGCTGCGGCGGGAGCTGCGGGGTCTGCGCCGGCGGCGTCTGCGACAGCGGGCAGTGCTCGGTCGGCTGCGACGTCGCCCTGTGCGACGCCGGCGAGCTCGCCAGCGCCAGCGGGGCCTGCGCGCCGTTGCCGGTCGGCCCCGACATCACCGTCAGCGGCACCGTCGTCCTCGACACCGCGATCCTCGAGCCCGGCCGCACCTTCCCCGAGCAGGTCTACTTCCGCGCCTCGCGCATCGCGGGGGCCACCGTGACGCTGACGACGCCGCCCAACGGGCTCGCGGTCGGCGACGAGGTGCTCGTCATCAACCTCATGGGGTCCCCCGCCGGGGTCGGCCAGGTCGGCACCCACGAGGTCGGCGTCGTCGCGGTCCTCGACGGCCCGCGGGTCGTGCTGACCCAGCCCCTGCGCAAGGTCTACGCGACCGCCGGCAACAGCGACCTCGGCGCCGAGGTCGTGCGCGTCGTCCGCGTGCCCGTCTACCAGTCGCTGACGCTCTCGAGCGGCGCCACCCTGACCGCGACGGCGTTCGGCGCGACGACCGGCAGCGGCGTCGTCGCCGTGGACGTCGCCGGCACGCTGACCTTCGCGAGCGCGACCTCGACCATCAGCGCGCGCCAGCTCGGCTACGCCGGCGGCGGCGGGGGCGTCGCGGCGACCGGCCCGGCGACGACGTCGAACTACGGCTACGCCGGGACCGGGCTCGCCGGCCCCGACACCGCGCGCGGGCAGGCCGCCAACTTCGGCGGCGGCGGCGGCGGGCGCTCCTACAACTGCGGCAACTACCCGGGCGACTGCGGCGCGGGCGGCGGCGGCGGCGGCGACTACCGCAACGGCGCCAACGGCTACCCCGCGGGCGCCGGGGGCTACGGCGGCTACGGCGGGCGGATCTACGCCTACGACTACGACGCGCGCTACTACCTCGGCGCCGGGGGTGGCGGGGGCGCCGCGGACCCGACCGGCGGCGGCGAGTCGTCGGGCTCGGGCAAGAACGGGGCGGCCGGGGCCCGCGGCGGCGGCCTGGTCTATGTCCGCGCCGGCGCGCTCAGCGGGACCGGCGCCGTCCGGGCCGACGGACAGGACAACACCACCTACATCCGGTCGCAGCCCCACGAGGAGGGCGGCGGCGGGGCCGGCGCGGGGGGCTCGGTGGTGTTGGTCGGCGCCTTCGCGACGCTGCCGACCCTCGACGTGACCGGCGGCGTGGTGACGAACTGCGACTACTGCGGCGGCGCCGGCGCGGTCGGGCGGGTGCTGCTCGAGGAGGGCGTGCAGATCTCGCCCCCGAACATCGGCGGGGGGCTCGTGAGCGGCGACCCGGGCCGCTGGTCCGACGGCGCCGTCGCGGCGAGCTGCGCGGGCTACGCCACCCCGGTCGACTCGGCCTACTGCGCCGCGACCGACGACGGCGTCTACCTCGTCGACCCGGACGGCGGCGCGGCGACCAACGCCTACGAGGTGAACTGCGACTTCGCGGCGGGCACCGAGACCCCGGTCTGCCCGGCGGGCTACAGCGGCGACCCGTGCGCGCCGGTGTGCGCGCAGATCTGCGATAACGGCGGCGCGTGCTCGGCCCCCGACACCTGCAGCTGCACCGCGGACTGGACCGGCGACACCTGCGAGGAGCCGGTGTGCGATCCGGCCTGCCTGCACGGCGGGAGCTGCGTCGCCCCCGACACCTGCGACTGCGCGTTCACCGGCTACGCGGGCGCGATCTGCGAGGAGCTCGACGTCGCGTGCCCGACCCTCGGCGAGTGCCCGCTCGACAGCTACCTCGACGCCGAGGGCGAGTGCGTCCCCTTCGCGCCCGGCCCCGACGTCACGCTGACCGCCGACAGCACCATCACGACCCTCGTGTCGCCGGGGCGAACGACCCCCGACCAGGTGTATTACAACGTCACGAGCATCACAGACGCGACGGTGGAGCTGACCGCCAGCGCGACCGGCCTCGAGGTCGGCGACGAGGTGCTCGTGATCAACCTCATGGGCACCGCCGGCGACCACGGCCGGGTGGGCGTTCACGAGTCCGGCGTCGTCGCCGACGTCGTCGGCGCGACGCTGACCCTGGTGCGCCCGCTGACCGAGACCTACGCCGCCGCGGGCAACGCCAACCTGTCTTCGCAGGTCGTCCGCGTCATCCGCGTGCCGCACTACGGCAACCTCACGCTCAACGCCAACGTCGACCTGGCGACCACCTCCTTCGGGACCGGCGGCGGCAGCGGCGTGATCGCGCTGCACGTGGACGGCATCCTGACGCTGGCGTCGGGCGCCACCATCAGCGCGACGAGCAGGGGATTCTCGGGCGGCGCGGGCGGGAGCTACTCCGGCTCAACGAGCAACTCCGCGACCTGGGGTATGGCCGGGACGGGCATCGGCGGTCCGGACACGACGCGGGGGCAGGCCCAGAACTACGGCGGCGGCGGCGGCGGGCTCTCCTTTGCCTGTGGCAGCGGCGGAGACTGCGGCGGCGGCGGCGGTGGCGGCGGCCACGTCACGAACGGGGCGGGCGCGAACGGCGCGGCCGGCGTGGCGTACGTGGGGAGTGACACCGAGCGCTGGTACCTCGGCGCGGGCGGCGGCGGCGGCGGCGCGGACCCGACGAGCCCCTATAGCGGTGACTATGGCAATGGCTACGCCGGGCAGGCGGGGGGCGGCATCGTGTTCATCCGCGCCTCCAGCGTCGTCAGCTCCGGCACGCTCAGCGTCAACGGCCACGCCCGCACCGTCACCTCGACCACCACCGGCGGCCCGGCGGCCGAGGAGGGGGGGGGCGGCGCAGGCGCGGGTGGCACCTTGGTGATCGTCGGGGCCGCGACCTTCGGGACCGCCACCACGTCCGGCGGCGGGTCGGGCGGCAGCTGCGACGCGTGCGGCGGCTACGGCGGCGCCGGCCGCAGGCTCGAGCCCGATCGCGTCAACATCGACGGGGCGCTCGTCACCGGCGACCCCGGCCTGTGGGAGACCGGCGCCGTCGCGGCCCTGTGCGCCGAGTACCTCCTGTGCTCGACCGCCGGCCCGGGGGTCTACCTCATCGACCCCAACGGCGGCGACCCGAGCGACGCCTACGAGACGACCTGCGACTGACGACGCAGCGCGGGCGGAGCTCGGCTACGCGAAGCGCTCGTCCGAGCGCTTCGCGCGCGCTGCCCCGCCGAGGCCCTCGAGCCAGCCCGTCCGGCACTCCTGCGGCGCGTCGAAGGCCGGGACGTAGGGCTTGATGTCGAGGAGCGGCGTCTGGTCGAGGATGTCCACGCCGTCGATGTGCAACACCCGGCCCACCACGCGCTCGAGCCTGACCACGGACAGGCCGATGTGGTTCGGTCGCGCCGGCGCGCGGGTGGCGAAGAGGCCGCGCGGCACGGTGTCCATGAACGGGATGACCCGCAGCTTGTAGCCCGCGCTGCGGTCGAACCGATAGAGCAGGATGATGTGCGAGAACCCATCGAGGTCCTGTAGACCCTCGGCGTACTCCGGCAGCACCTCCACCGTCCCCTTCACGCCGGCCGCGCCCGAGGGCTGAATCGCCATCCCGGCGCGCTCGGTGAAGGGGCTGTGGATCACGCCGATGGGGTGGAGCTTCATGGTTGCGCCTGTGCCGCGAGGGTCTCTGCTGCCGCCGCCGATGTTGTAGCAGATCGCGGCCCCCGGCGGTCTCGCCACCGCCCGGCTCGCTCCGCGTCGGCCAGACGGACCGCTCCGGCCTCACTCGCAGGGACGGCGTGAGCCGGCGTCGTATCGGTCGGAGACCCGCGTCCTGCGCGGCCCTCACCGGGCCGCGCCGCCGCAGGTCTCCGACCTGCGGTCTCAGACCGGCGCCTACGGCTCGATGTGCGGGCCCTCACCACGGCGCTGCACCGGCGGGAAGTCCTCGTAGCCGGTGCGGGTGACGAAGGCGGTGTAGCTGAACTCGTAGCTGCCGCGGCCGTCGTGGAGCTCGAAGACGGTGAAGCCGTCGTCCTGGGTCTCGACGCCGAGCCCGAGGGAGCGGCGGCTCATCGGGGTCACCGTCGCGCTGAGGCTGCCCGGCACGGCGAGCAGCTGGAAGTGCTCGGGCAGCTCGACGAAGGCCTCGCCGTCCTCGAGGGTCGCCTTGCCGCGGTAGACCAGGCTCACCTCGGGGCCCTCGATCGAGGTGTAGACGATGTTGTGGTCCGGCATCGTGGGGTGGGGGATGCGGAAGTTCTTGGTGCTCCCCCAGACCTGGCCCGTCTCCGCGTCCATGCCGACGGTGGTGGTCCCGGCGGCGTTGCGCAGGTTGATGAAGGCGTGGCTGGCGTCGTTCGAGCCGATCAGCACGGTGACGGCGTTGGCCTTGTTTCGCAGGTTGATGAAGCCGTCGTCGTCCTGGGACACGAAGAGGACCGACCGGGGCTGACCCGAGCGGCTCCTCACGTAGGCGGCGCCGTCGTTCTCGCCGTCGGCGTTGACCGAGAAGATGCTGTTGCCGGCGTCCGAGCGCAGCTCGAAGTAGCCGTCCTTGTCCGCCTCGGCGGACGCGATGACCCGAATTCCCCCGTCGGCGTCGTTGACGTTGAGGATCCCGCGGCCGCCGGTCTCGCCCAGGAAGATGTTGCGGTTGCCCGCCTGGTTGTTCAGCGCCAGGCGGCCGGAGGTGGCGGCTGAGCCCATCGTGAACTGGTCGGGGATCTCCTGGGGCCCCGGGACGCCCTGGGCGCCCTGGGCGCCGTCCGCGCCGGTGTCCCCCTGGTCGCCCTTGGGACCGGCTGGCCCCTGCGCTCCCGTGTCCCCCTTGGGGCCCTGGGGCCCCGGGTCCCCCTTCGCACCGGCGGGACCGGTCGCGCCCACCGTCCCCTGAGGACCCTGGGGTCCCTCAGGCCCCGTCGCGCCGGTCGCGCCCATCTCTCCCATCTCTCCGATGGTCCCTTGCTGCCCCTCGCAGGCGAACAACGTCAAGGCGCACGCGCACGCGAGCCACCGAGCAGAATGCAGGGTCATGAGTCTCTCCAGGTGCTGGATCTGCGCCGAACCCGACGCGCTGGCGCGGCCACAGGGCGGGCCGGTCAGGAGGCGGAGATCGCGCGATTGGGCTGAATGAGCCTCGAGCCTCTCACATCCGACCGACCGTCACAACCAGGCCCCACGGGCGCCCGCGCGCGCTCGCCGACCGGCGCGCACGGCCCCCGGGGCTACGGCGTGCAGCGGCTCTCGGCGCTGCAGCTGCCGATCGTCGACAGCACGCCGGACGCGCCCCCGCCGCCGTACTGCTGGCTCGCCGCGCCCGCGCCGCCGCCGCCGCCGTTGCCCGCTGCGCCCTGGTTCCAGCCGTTGCCCGTCTGCGTCAGCGAGCCCCCGTAGCGGTACATCGCGTAGGAGATGCCGCCGCCGCCGCCGCCGCCCGCCCCCGAGTTGCCG
>PHBI01000115.1:20964-29483 GCA_002841945.1 Deltaproteobacteria bacterium HGW-Deltaproteobacteria-14 | reverse complement strand
GGAGCTGGCTCGCGCCCAGATGATCATCGGGGTCGAGGGCGAGGAGGCGCTCGAGGGGCCGGCGGGCGTCGACGTCGCGGCCGAGCCGGTGCAGCGCGCGTGCGCAGCCGTAGAGGCACGCGAGGTAGCCTCGGTTGCTTGCCTGCTCCCAGGGAACGAGCCCGTCGCAGGGATCCGGCACGCTCGCGTCGCCGAGCGCGGCGCCCACGGCGTAGTGCGCCAGGGCCGTCGCAGCGAGCGAGGCGAGCGCCAGATCTCCGAGCGCCGCGTGGACGTCGAGCAGCAGCGGCTCTTCGGCGAGGAGCGCCAGCAGCAGTCGCCGTGCCTCTCGGGGATCGCCGGCGTCCGCGAGGAGAGCGGCTTCTTCGAGCTGGTCGGGGGCAGGGGGAGTGGCCAGCGCGTATGTCGTGACGGCCGCGTCGACTGGCTCGAGCGCCGGCGGGACGAGCCCGAGGCGTGCGGGATCGACGCTGGTCGCGGTGATCGGGCCCTCGAGGCGGCCGTCCCGGTGGCGGGGTGTGACCGTGATGATGGTCCCCGGGACGAGCTGCTCGCGGTCTGACGGTCGGTAGACGACGTCGCTCCCATCGTCCAACCGGCGGCAGCGCGCGGTCCTCGGCAGGACCGCCAGGACGGCGAGGTCGATCGGTCCATCGGTCGGCCGCACCGCGGTCGCCGCGCGGGCGCCGGGGTCTGCTGCGGGGCCACGCACCCAGTCGGCGTAGGCGCGGACCACCCCTGCCCCGGGTTCGCGCGTGAGGAACGCGACCTCGGCGAGCGGCAGGCTTCGGGTGCCGCTGTCGTCGCTCACCGCTGCGATCAGCCCCTGGACTTCGTCCCCGCCGTAGTCGACGTGGGTGACCTCGACCCGTCCGCCAGCAACCCGCGCGGCCGCGGGGAGCGCGATCGCGTCTTCGAGGAGCTGGAGGATGGCCCAGAGCTTCCCGTCGCGCGTGTCGGTCGTCGCGAGGATCGCTGTGAGGCGGCGCTCGGCCTGTTCTTCTCGGTCCATCTCGCGTCTCTCCTGTTCCGGGGTCGCCTATCGCCCACGCACAGCGTAGCATCAGGCCCAGGAAATGGGAGTGAACCCATGTGGATCCGACAGCTCATCACCGTCCTCTCGCTGACCGTCAGCCTGGCGGCAGCGTCGTGCGCCAGCACCCGTGACGCCGCTGGGAAGTGCGAGGACTACAAGCCGCTGGCGGCGTGCAGCCTCGACTTCCAGTACGTGTGCGAGACGAACGAGGACGGCTGCGAGCAGTGCAGCTGCGTGCCCAAGGGGGAGAGCCGCAACGGCGTCGGCCCAGAGCGGCCGTACGATCCCTTCGCCCCCTGAGCGAGCGCCCGTAGTCGGGCTTGACCAATACGCTCCGAGCCGCCCTAATGCTCCACCCGATGCGCGGGTCGCGAACGTCTATGGGCCCGCGCGCAACGCCACGCCGTTGAGGAACGACACGCCATGGCCGCACCGTTTCGCCTCTACAACACCCTGACCCGAACGGTCGAAGACTTCGTCCCGGTCACCCCGGGGCGAGTGGGCCTGTACGTCTGCGGCATGACGGTCTACGACCGCTGCCACGTCGGGCATGCGTGCGCGATGATGATCTTCGACACCTTCGTGCGTTACCTGCGACACCGGGGGTGGGAGGTCGAGTTCGTCCGCAACTTCACCGACGTGGACGACAAGATCATCAACCGCGCCAACGAGGTCGGCGAGGACCCGCTGGCGCTCGCGCACCGCTTCATCGCCGCGTTCCACGAGGACGCCGACGCGATGGGCCTGCTGCGGCCGGACCACGAGCCGAAGGTGTCGGAGTCCATCGAAGACATCCTGACCCTCACGCAGCAGCTCATCGACCGAGGTCACGCCTACGTCGTCGACGGGAGCGTGTGGTTCTCGGTCGAGACCTTCGACGCCTACGGGCGGCTGAGCGGACAGAAGGTCGACGAGCTGCGCAGCGCGGACGCTGCGGAGGGCAAGCGGAGCGGCGCGGACTTCGCGCTGTGGAAGGCCGCCAAGCCGGGTGAGCCCGCCTGGCCGAGCCCCTGGGGACCGGGGCGCCCCGGCTGGCACATCGAGTGCTCGGCGATGGCGGCGAGCCGGCTCGGCGACACCATCGACATCCACGGGGGGGGGCTGGATCTGGTCTTCCCTCACCACGAGAACGAGATCGCCCAGTCCGAGTGCGGCCACGGCGCGAAGTACGTGCGCTACTGGATGCACAACGGGCTGCTCACGATGTCGAGCGGCCAGAAGATGGGCAAGAGCCTCGGCAACGTCATCAACATCGAGGACGCGCTCGGGGCCTTCCCGGCGCAGACGCTCCGCCTCTACTACCTCCAGAATCACTACCGCTCACCGCTGCCGTGGGGAGACGAGGCGCTCCCGGAGGCGCTCGCGATGCTGAGCCGGCTCTACGAGGCGCGCGAGGTCGCGGAGGCGATGGGGGGGGAGGGCGACGCGGAGCAGCTCGCCAAGGAGCTCGGCCCCGACGCCGAAGCGGTCCTGAACCTCGGTCGAGCGTTCCCGGCTCGCCTCTATGCGGCCCTCGACGAGGACTTCAACACCGCGCGCGCGCTCGGCGATCTCTTCGAGTTGGCCCGCGCGATCAACCGCTTCGCGAACCACAAGAAGGCGAAGAAGCGCGGCGGACCGGTCGTCGCGCCAGCCTTGGCCGCCTTCGCCCTCGTCGCCGACGCGACCGGGCTGATGGCGCAGCCGACCCGTGACTTCCTCGACGAGGTGAAGACCAAGCGCCTCGCCGCGCTCGGGATCACCCGTGACGAGATCGAGGCGAAGCTCGCCGAGCGGAACGCGCTGCGCGCCGAGAAGCGCTGGGCAGAGGCGGACGCCGTCCGGGGCGAGCTCGACGCGCGCAACATCGTCGTCATGGACACCGCCGACGGCGTCGACTGGCGGGTCAAGCTGGGCTGACAACGCGGCGAGCGGGCGCGACCCCAAGGGGCGCCCGCTCGCGTCGTTGGCCCGGCGGCGCGCGTCAGGCGGTCGCGGCGCGCGGCTTGCCGCGGGTGGCCAGGTAGCGGGCGACGAACGGGAAGCCGACCTGGGCGAGGTTCAACCGAGGCGCGAGCTGCCCGGAGAGCCCGAACAGGATGACCGCGGCGCGCTCGAGGTAGAACCACCCCTCGGGGAAGGACACCGAGCGCATCAGCTTGCGAAGCTCGCGACGGCGTAGGCCGGGGTCGGCGAGCTCGCTCGCCTGGTCGATGCCGATGTTGCCGAAGTCCGAGATGTCGAGGTTCAGCAAGCGCTGGAAGTACTGCTTCACGGTGCGCTCGAGGAGCTCCCGGTCGCCGCCGGCCGCGACGAAGCCCATGGTCTCGACCCCGGACATGACCATCCCGTCGTCCTTCGCCATGAAGCCGCCGAGGATCGTCATCATCCCATCGACCAGCGGCGCGTGGACCGGCGTCGCCGAGCCGAGGTCGAGCATCACGATGCGCACCTCGCCGTTCGGGCCGCGCTGGGCGAAGAAGTTGCCGGGGTGGGGGTCGGCGTGGAAGAAGCCGTCGACGAGCAGGTTCTTGTAGAACACCTCGACCAACTTGCGCGCCACGGCCCTCGGCTCGAGGCCGAGGCGCGCCAGGCCGTCCTGGTCGCTGACCTTGACGCCCTCCATGAAGCTCATCGTGAGGACGCGGGCAGAGCTGAGCTCGGGGCGGGGTTCTGGGACGAGCACGTTGGGGTCGTTGGCGAAGCACGCGCCCATGCGGGTCAGGCAGCGCGCCTCGTGGGAGAGGTCGGTCTCCTGCTCGAGCATCTCCGTCAGCTGCCCGTGGAGGCGCTCGAGCTGGGCGATCGGCACGAAGCGGCGGTAGAGGGACAGCCCCCACCCGATGACGCGGAGATCGAGGCGCATGATCGCCTCGATGTTGGGGTAGAGCACCTTGACCGCGACCTCGCGCCCGTCGTGGGTCATGGCGCGGTGCACCTGTCCCAGGGACGCTGCAGCCACCGGGGTTTCGTCGAAGGCCGCGAAGAGCCTCTGCGGCGTTGCACCGAGGGACGCCGCGATCGCGCGCTCGATGTCGCGGAACGGGCGGGCGGGGACCTTGTCCTGGAGGCCCTCGAGCTCGCGGCCGTACACCGGCGGCAGGAACGTCCCCATGATGGACAGGACCTGCCCCATCTTGATGTAGACGCCTCGGAGGCTCACGCACGCGCGGTAGAGCCGGCGGGCGTTCTTCGCGTGAACGCGCTCCCAGCGCGCCGCCGCCCACCCGTCGCTGGCGAGGCGCGCGAACGCCTTCTGGATCAAGTAGCTCGACACGATGAGCCCGAACCACCAGCTCGCGCGGGTCATCCGGACGAAGGCCCAGGCGGCGGAGGCTCGAGGGCTGCGCGCGCGGGGCGCGATCCGCACGATGCTCGGCGTCGCGCTCTCGGCGGGGGCGATGACGACGGGCCGATCTTCCATGCGCGTGGCCTCCATACTCGTGCTCCTTCTCGGCATTTTCGTGGTGGACGGAGTTACAGGACCCGCTCCGCGACGCAGGTAAACCCCCACCACGGCGAAAAGAGCATGTCGGCGCGTGCCGGTCCGGCGCTTTGCGGCCCGAGGCGCGAACAGACCTCGACGCCCGCGGCGCGATCGCCGATTATCCGCCCCCCGAGGCGTGCTGGTCGCGTCTTCGCCGCCCGACGGAAGTCCGGGTGAGAGCCCATGGAGGAGCCCACGTGTCCGAAGAAACCCGCCCCGCGACGGTCCACTGCTCTCGCTACCAGCAGGAGCTCCCCGCCATCACGACGCGGATCACCTTCGCCGGCGAGTTCGGCGATCGCATCCTGAGCAGCGTCTCGCAGCAGGCGTGGTCGGAGTGGCTCGAGATGCAGATCAAGGTCATCAACGAGTACCGACTGCACCTCGGCGAGCCGGCGCACCGCCAGCTGCTCAAGGACGCCGCCGCGCGCTTCTTCCGCTTCGACGGGGGCGACGGCTCGGTCGGCGGCGCAGGCCCCGAGGGCGGCCTCAGCTAGCTAGCGGCCCCCGGGCGCGATCCCAGAACGAGCGGTAGGCACGCGGCGAGCCCCCGGGGGACCGGGGACTCGCTGCGTTCACGTCCGTCGGTCCCGGCCCCCAGGGTGGGCGCCGGGGGTCAGCCCTCGGCCGGCATCTGGTGGATCCAGCCGCGGATGGCCTGGATCTCTTCACGCCAGGTGTCGTCGTCGAGGCGCACCCGAATGAACTGCGCGTACAGGTCCGAGAACAGGTCTTCAAGCTCCTCCATGAGGTAGAAGCGCTCGTAGAGCTGCTCTTCGTCGTCGCGTGACAGGAGCGCCGGGATCTTCACGCCGGACAGCGCCAGCGTGTCGCCCTTGACGTTGACCGTCCACTGCTTCTGGTCGCGGATGATGCGCAGGCGCGCCTCCGCGACGAGCTTGCCGGTCAAGAGAGACGCCCGCGCCTCGTCCGCCTCGGTCGGGTTCTCGGCCTTGACGACGTTCTGCTCCTTGAGGTCGCCCTGCGCCTCGAGGGTCAGCTTGGCGTCGAACCATACCTCGGCGGCCCCGGCCGGGATGTCGAACATCCCTTCGTTTGCGTCGGAGCGAAACCAGAGCCAGGTGAGGAACTCGCGTCCGAGGAAGCGCGTGTAGTTGATGCGGTTGATGAGATCCATGGCGTGCCGCTCCCCCTCAGCGCGGCGGCGCGGCTAGCGCGGCCGGCTCGATGCTCAGCATCCGATCGAACATCGCGTCGTCGAGCCCCATGTGCTCGACGAGGCTGTACGGGTTGCGCTCGTGCGCCTGCAGCCCGAACGTCTCCTCGAACATGTCGACGAACAGCTCGTTCATCTTCTTGTTCTGGGTGAAGAACCACGCCTGGCGGCGCTCGATGTTCCACACCAGATCGAAGGTCTTGATCGCCGGCAGGACGCGCTTGCGCAGCTGCTTCTGCAGCTGGTCCTTGATCTCCTCCTGCTCGGGCTTGGAGATGCGCTCCTTGCCGTGCTCGCGGAGGTACTCCTGGACCGCCTTGCCAAGGTGGAGCTTGAAGGCGTTCGCCGGCAGCCGAATCGCGTCGTGCCGGATCGCCACCATCAGGTAGCTCCCCCACGACACCTTGTTCAGCTCGAACGCCGTGTCGAACGGATCCGCGATCGTCACCCACCCGAGGCTCTCGTCCTGGTCCAACCCCAGGTCGATCTCCTTGAACCGAAACTTCGACAGCGCCTCGATGTACGTCTCGCGGAAGCCGTCCGGCACGTCCCCCTCGATGTAGTACGCCGTGGTCGTCAGCGTGCCCGACAGTGCACCCAACGTCTTCCCTCCGTGTTTTGCGTCGCCGCTTCGTGCGGCGCGCCAGTGAGATAGGCCGGGTCGCCGGCGTCGGCAACAATGGTCACCGGCCTCGTACCCGCGCCCAAACGGCAACGGGCCGGGGGTAACCCGGCCCGCGCACGCAGGACCCGCCCGCAGCTACTGCTGCGCCGGCTCCAAGATGATGAACTCGACGCGCCGGTTGAGCTCGCGCGCCTCCTTCGTCTTGCCCTCCATCGCCGGCTTGTCCTCGCCGTAGCCGATGGCGCTCAGCCGCTCCGGGCCGATCCCGTTCTCGATGAGCCAGTTGCGCACGGACTCGGCCCGCGCCTGGGACAGCTTACGGTTGGCTCTGGCGCTGCCGCGGTCGTCCGTGTGGCCCTCGATGCTGACCTTCGTGATCTCCGGGTTCGCCGCCAGGATGCCCTGCACGGCCTTCACCACCGGGATGCTCTCCGGCTTGATCTTCGCCTTGCCGGTGTCGAAGTAGATCGTGTCCTTGATGATGATCTTGCCCTTCTCGACCTTGGCAAGGGTCTCGTCGGGGCAGCCGTCCTCGTCCTCGAAGCCGTTCTTGACCTCGGCCTCGTTGGGGCACTTGTCGTCGGCGTCGAGGATCCCGTCGTTGTCGTTGTCCGGGTCGGGGCAGCCGTCCTCGTCCTGGAAGCCGTCCATGTCCTCGGCGTCGTCGGGGCACTTGTCGACCTCGTCAGCGACGCCGTCGCCGTCGTTGTCCGGATCGGGGCAGCCGTCCTCGTCCTGGAAGCCGTCCTTGTCCTCGGCGTCGTTGGGGCACTTGTCGGACGCATCCAGGATGCCGTCCTGGTCGTTGTCCTTGTCTGGGCAGCCGTCCTCGTCCTCCCAACCGTCCTTGTCCTCGGGCTCGACCGGGCACTGGTCGAACTCATCGAGGATCCCGTCCTCGTCCTGGTCGACGATGACCGCCGGGCTGTACTTGGCGCCCAGGAACACGCGGAACTTGGTGTTGCCGTACCCCTTGGTGAAGCCCGAGCCCCCGCCGAGGGTGAAGGACAGGCCGGTGTCCGGCAGCGTGTAGCGACCGCCGATGACGCCTTCGACGTGGGTGTTGTTGGCGACCGAGTAGTCGGCGCTCGCCCCGTAGATCTCGCCGATGGCGGCGAGCTGATTGGGCAGGATGTCGTAGCTGGCGCCGACCCGCCACAGGAACTCGTGGGAGACCGCGACGTCGAAGGGGAGCTGCTCGTCGGCGAAGCGCACGCGGAAGCCGAGGTTCAGCGCCACGAGCACAGGTCCCGCCTTGTAGTCCGCGATGACCGTCGGCTGGAGCAGGAAGCCGTCGGACACGAACGCGTCGGCGTTGCCGCTGGGGATGTTGATGCCGAGCTCCGCGGCGACGCCGAAGCCGTCGTCGCCGGCGTCGCGCATCAGGATGCCGACCTTCGGTGACAGCCGGATGTCACCGAGGGCGAAGGACGCCGGCTCGGGCGAGATCGCCGAGAACCCCGCGCTGTCACCGCTGTTGAGGAGGAAGAGCGGCACCCCGAGGCCGATGCTCAGGCGCTCGAAGAGCGAGATGCTGCCCATGAGATCGAGGGTCAGCTGGTTCTGGATGACCTCGTAGCGCTGGCTCACGCCGCCGGTCGTGTCCACGAACACCAGCGGGTTCTTCCCGAAGTCGACCATCAGCGACGCCGACCACCGCAGGTGCTCGCCGATGTTGGTGTTCATGACCGTGAACAGGTCATCGTGGTGCGCCGACGGGCGGAACACCTGCACGTTGACCCGTGGGTTCGCCCACGCCGGAGACGCGGCTGCCACCACGAGCAGGGCCACGAGGAAGGACTTGAGGGATCGAATCATGCGCCGTGATCCTTGCCAGCCGTGAGTCGCTCGCGGATTTGGGGGCAAGTAAGTGCCGAGAATCAATTGAAATCCGCGTGTCGAGCGCGTGGGAACATAGCAGGCATCCGGCCTCGGCACAACCGGAAGCGGGGAGCCACGGGACCCGCTCGTTACCGAGGTGCTCCGCTCTCTGCGCGGAGCGCCCGCGCCCACGCGTGGGCGTCGCTACCGCGGGGCACGAAGAACCCGCGCAGCCACGCTCGGTGGAGGCGGTCGGCGTAGCGCCGGGCGAGGCCCTGCCCGAGCCGCTCGATCTCTCCCGGCGGCTGGTCGAGGAGGTCGGCCGCCCTGAGCCGCGCGATCATGTCGACCGTGCGGCGGCCCTGGTGCTGAGGTGGCAGCAGCGTGTCGACCA
>PHBI01000115.1:0-20949 GCA_002841945.1 Deltaproteobacteria bacterium HGW-Deltaproteobacteria-14 | reverse complement strand
CCCCCGCCGTGAGCACGGCGCCGATCTCGGGGACGTCCCCGAGCGCCGCGGCGAGCGTGCTGCCGGCGCAGTGCAGGCGCACGAGATCCACGTCCTCGGGTGGCAGCGCGGCGAGCCGCGGGTCCACCGGGAGGCGCGCGGCGATCGCCGCGAGCGCCGCCACCGCCCCGGGGGTGCCGTGCCCGACCGCGACCGCCGCCCGGCGCCCGACCGGGTCCGCGGAGCGGGGCCACGCGCCCACGCGAAGCCCTGTCGCGGCGACGACCGTCACCGCCCACCCGGCGAGCAGGCCGCCCGTCGGGGTCGCCTCCGCCTCGCTCGCCACGCGCTCCGCGTCGCGGCGGCAGCTCTCGCCCTCGCCAGCGGTCACCCAGCGCCGCTCGAACCAGGCCGCGTCGGCGCTCGCGCCGGCTTCTCCCGCGAGGATCTCGGGCAGCGACGGGACCGACCCGGGCGCGAGCTCGGGGGGCCGCTCCCCGAGCGCGGCGCGCAGCCGCCCGTCCCCGCGGGCGTAACCCGGAGGGACCGCGTGGGAGGCCCCTGCCAGCGCGAGGAGGTGCACACCATGGGCGAGGCGGACGTCGACCTCCGCCAGAAATCTCGGGGCGTCGGCCACTAGACGACCTCGGCGTGAATAGCTGCGTTGCGGTCGCCTTCGCGACACCACAGGACGGCCGGGCGCCATTCGACGCGGCGCGGAGGCGAGATCGGCGTGCTCGCCCGGCGAGAGCGGGGTGTTATCTGCGCCGAGGACATCTAGCCCCCCCGAGTCGCGGCCACGAGCCGCGCGATGGTGCTCAACACCACGCGCTCAGCTGCCGCGAGCGCCGCGGAATCTGTGCGTCGCGGCATATGGATGAATATTCTGTCATTATAGATGCCTTTGGCCATCAGCAGGGCGAAGTAGGTTGCGTTGCACACATAGCCACCGGCGTCCTCCGAGGTCACCACCGGCGCCCCGGGCCGGGCGAGGGACCGCGCCCACGCGGCGAGCGGAAGGTCGCACCCTAGCCGCGGGAGCGCCACCGGATCGAGCGTCGTGTGCACCAGGGTCACGCCATCGCAGTCCGGATGCGGGGTGTTCGCCCGGTTGCGGGCGCCACCCTCGAGGGTGATGGCGTCCCCGCGCCCGGCGCCGAGGGCCACGACGCAGACCGGGCGCAGGGCCGCGAGCTGCCGGGCGAGAGCGGCCGGAGCTCGGGCGTAGCTCACCGGCAGCGTTCGACCGCGCACGGTCACCCCCGCGACCTCGCGGCCGTCGAGCCGCGCGGCGACGAGCCCCGAGGGGTTGTCGGCGACGTCGAGGAACGGGCCGAAGCCGGTGACCAGCGCGACGGGCGGGGGCCCGGTCATGGGAACGCCACGGTGGCGCCGCTGTCGGACCACCACGATCGCCAGTGGCGCTCGTTGTTGCGCTTGTTGCGCCAGGAGGGGTCGACGTAGTGCCCCGTGATCTCCGACAGCGCCCGCACCGCGTTGTCGCTCGCGACCGCGTCGCGGTCGCCGATGGCGTCGATGAGCCGCTCGACCCCGGCCGGGCTCTGCATCTTCCCCCGGAACCGGACGCCCCGCGCCTCGAAGCCGATGCGCAGCCACTGGAGCCAGCTCTCGTCCTTCTCCTTCTCATAGAAGGTGCGCCATGACCTCACAACCCGGGCGCGCCGACGCGCGCTCGACGACCCGAGCCCGGCGCCGCTGATCTTCTGGTTCGTCACCCGGAGCAGCGCCTCGTGCGCAGCCGTGCGGACCTCGCCGTGGGGGGACTCGAGCAGGTCGAGCAGGGTCGGCGCGGCGTCCGCCTTGCCGAAGCGGCCGAGGATGCGGCAGGCCGTGACCTGCAGGCGCGGCTCGCCCCGCTTCCTGGCGTCGGCGTGGAGCAGACTCTCGGGGCTCGAGGCGGCCCGCAACGCGACCGGCACCGTCGACGGATCGTTGGTGGCGAGCACCGCGTCGAAGATCCGGCTCGCCCACCTCGGGTCCGGCGTCTTCGCCATCGCGGTCAGCAGCCCCTCCACCGCGTCCGGCTCCGCGAGCGCGCGGATCGCCCGCAGCGCGTCACCGCGGACGTCGTCGCGCGGATCGGCGAGCGCGGCCAGCAGGGTCGGCAGGGCGGGGGTCCCGCGCAGCTCGCCGATGCGCTTGATGGCGTCGCGGCGGAGGCGCGTCGTGTGCACCTCCTCGACCACCCTCGCGAGCGCGCCGACCCGCTCCGCCCAGGGAGCGTCGCCGAGGTCGACCCAGGCCCGCTCGGGGCCCCAGTTCCGGCAGCCCTGGAGGCGGTCCTCGACGCTACAGAAGATCCGCAGGTGGAAGTGGTTGGCGTGCGGGTTGGAGTCGCTGGGCTGGTGCAACACCTCGCCGAGGCGGGTGAGGAGGTCGGCCGGGAGGCCCTGGCGCCGGGCCTCCTCGAGCAGCTTCGTCTTGAGCCACTCCGCCACGAAGACGTACTGGACGGGCACCTCGTCGGTCACGAGCGCGACCATCAGCTCGAGGTTGCGCGGGAGGTCGAAGCGGTAGCGGCCGCCATTCGCCGCGCCGTCTCGGTCGTAGGTCACGAAGTCGACCATCTCGACCGCCCGCCCGCGCGCGTCGGTCGCGTACATCCCGAGGTCGCAGTCCCTTCCGGCCTGATGCGAGACGCTCCACGGGATCTTGCCTCCCGCCTCGAAGCCGCAGTTGCCGATCCCAATTCGGGAGCCCGGGAAGCGCTCGCCGACCCGGCGCGTCGCCCGCTGCACGAGGTCGACCAGCTCGCTCGTGGCGAAGTTCGTCTTGCGCTGCCGGAAGCCCGGAAACACCGCGTAGCCCGGTCCCTTCTCCGGGAGGCGCGCGCCGTCGAGCAGCCGCCCGGAGCCTGTTGTCCCCAGGCTGACGCTGCCCTTTGGCCGAGAGAGGAGCTCGCGCGCCTTGGCCTCCGTCATCGCCGTGCGCCCGCCGGCCTCGGGCGGGGCGGCCACGGCTCGGGCCCCGGTCGACAGCGCCCCCGCGATCCCAAGCAGGGCTATCGCGGCGGCGAGGGGACCGCGCCCACGGACCCGATGAGCCGCGAGGCGGGGTCCGTTGCCCCCACCGGCAACCCGGCGAGCAGGACGCGACCCTCGCGACGCCGTCGATCCGCCGCCGGGGTCGAGCGCCGGTGCCGTGCTGACGAGCAGCAGCGGCAGGGCGCCGACCGGAGTCAGGAGCTGGCGGTGCGGGGTCGCGGGCCAGCGCTGTCCCGCACCGGCCGGGGGGGACGCGGGTCGGCGACCGATGCGACGCCACAGCTTCGCGACCGTTGGTGGCGCGCAGCGCGGTGCAGAACTGACCTCCCCTCGTCTCATCCCGTGCCTCCTCGGGTCGGTGCGGCCGGGCTAAGGGCCCGTGCCGAAACAACTTGTCGTCTTGGCGGCGGATCCGCCGCCATCTGCGCGTCCCCGAAAGCTCGGAAGACGCCCGGTCTGCCTTCGCTTCCGGGGACACGCACCTGACGACGCCTCCTTGGCCATCCGATCACCTCATTCCGGCACGGGCCCTAAGACACCTCGATCAAGACTCGCTTGGCTGCGTTTTGCTTGGGGTTTTAGCGATACTGATCCCGCCGCTGCGCGGCCTCCACCGACCGCTCACGCGACCTGGGACATCGCGCCAGGGCCTCTCTCGCGAGCTCGGCCATGGAACAAATGCCCTAGCAGCCCATCGCGGCGCGAGCCATGGGGCAACGGGGACCCCGCGAGGGCGTATTCCCGGCGGGCGGTCGAGGGTGGGCTCCAACGTCCCCATGGTGCTCTGCGATTTCGTAGTCGTGGCCACAGGTTGTCAACATTTTCCTGGGGACAGATGACACCATTTCGTGCTTGACACCCCCCGGGCTGCGTGGATAACTCGGTCGCGAACCGGCCGCAGAACGGCTACCGCAAGGCAGCCTCCATCAGTCCGCCACCGCGCACGTGTGACCCCGCAGCACACGTGGAGGCCGGGATTCGTGTACCCGTCACCCGGAAGAGAGGGGAAACGCCTAATGGGCCAATTCCGCGTCGCGAAAACGAAGAAGGCCGCTGACGTCTTCTTCTGCAAGTTCCTCAACCGCGAGGTCCGGATCTCCGAGTGCATCGATGACTACGTCAACGCGAACTCGCTCAACATCCGCCACTCCCCTTGCTTCAAGTGCTCGAGCGGCTTGAAGGTCCGGCTCGAGTTCGCGAGCACCTGACAGGCCCCCTCACTCGACGAGCGACGCCCTGGCTGTCCCGCCGGGGCGTCGTCGTTTCTGCGGTTGGCCGGCGCGACCGGTGGTGATGGTCGCGGCCTGGCTCGAACTGTGACAGTCTCAGCCGCGTTGGGGCAGCGCCGGGATGGCGGAACGGGTAGACGCAGGGGACTTAAAATCCCCCGGCCAGTGGGTCGTGCGGGTTCGAGCCCCGCTCCCGGCAACTCCAGGGCAGCCGCGATGCGCGGCCTCGACCGCGGGTCACGGATCGTGCGCCGCGGTCGCGTCTCACGGCAGGCGGGTTGACGCGCGGCGCCCCCGCGACCGCGTCCGGCCGGGTGCGCGCGCCGGGCGGGCATCCATCCATGACGCGGGATATTGCGCTGCGGGGACTCGCGTCGCTATTTATTTCATGCGGTTCTGGCTCCATTCTGGCGACGAATTTGACACAGTGCGTCATTCGCCCCTCCGGCCAGAATGAACCGGCTGGTGTATTCGTGGGTCCCGGGGTGCGGTCCGGTCTCGTCGCTGTTGACCGTCGCGAAGGGCGCTGCTACAGCAATCCCACGCCGCACCTCCCCGCTCGACGGTGAGGTGGCCGCGTTGGGGGCAGCGACCGGACGAGGTGACGGAGCCCATGGCGAGCGCGAAAAAGAAGCAACCGAAGAAGAGCACCGGCGGCGGGACCCTCAGCGGCATGCGGTCGGGCTTCAAGCGCGTGGCAGGGACGGGTGGCAAGAAGGCGAAGGCCCAGGCGTCCTTCACCCAGGTCTTCACCTGGGTGTTCGGGATCGCGCTGCTGCTCTTCCTCGTCTACATGCTCGCCCGTCGCTAGGAGTGCAGCAGCGCCCGGCGCCAGAGCGCAGGGCGGCAGCGGCGAGGTCGTCCCAATCGTGAGACGGGGCGCCGCTCAGTAGCCGTCGCGGTACCATTTGGCGCGGGCCAGGACCTTCTCGAGCTGCGTCTGCGCCAACTCCAGGGGCAGCGGCGGCTCGACGAGCTTCCCGAGGCACGCCGTGAGCGCGTGCTGCGCCCGGCGAGGCCCGAGGTCGGCGAGGACGTACGCCTCGTCGAGCATCGACTTGATGGCGAGGAACACGAAGCGGCCCGCCTGCAGCGGCCCGGACCAGCGCGTGCGCTCCTTGTCGAGCTTGTCCCACTGGCGCTGAAGCACGGTCCCGCCCTCCGCGACCTTCTTGTCGAGCTCATCGGTCACCGCCTGCACCTTGGTGAGCTCGGCGGTGGCGGCGTCCATCATCGTGACCGCGCGCGGCCGGACCTCTTCGATGAGCTTGCAGAGCCGATCCGCGGCCGTCTCCAGCTCGGCGTCCTCGCGCCCCACGGTCCACTCGGACATGCGCTCGACGAGGGCGTTGATCTCGTCCTTGTCGGCCTGCTCCTCGAGCTTCAGGTCGCGCATCTGCTGGAAGATGTCGAAGCGCTCGTGCTGGATGCTGCGCAGGAGCTTCTCGCCCCGGCCCCACACCAGCAGGAACTTCTCGCGCGGCTCCTCGGGGTCGAGGACCGGCTCCTTCTCCCTGGCGATCCGCCGCTCCTCGGCGGCCTCCTCCTCGGTCTGCAGGTGCCGGATCTCCTTGACGACGTCCTCGTCTCCCTCGTGGACGATGACCACCTTGGGATCGTCTTTGGAGCAGGCGGGCGACAGAGCGACGAGGGCCATGGCGGCGACGACGCACGGGAGGAGGGTTCGCTTCATGAGGTCCTCGAGGCGGAGGGGCGGCCGGTCAGTCGACCGCCGGGTGGCGATGGCGCAGGCACGGGATAGCTGCCCGCACCTGGTCCTGGTAAGTCAGATCGATGCGGGCCGTGGCGAAGCCGATGCCATCCGAGGCGACGCACACCGGCGTCCCCCACGGGTCGACCACCACGCTCTTGCCGTAGCTCCGGCGGGCGCCGCCGTGGTGGCCGAACTGACCGGGGGCGACGACCCACGCCTGGTTCTCGATGGCGCGCGCCCGCAGGAGCGGCATCCAGTGGTCCTTGCCGGTGTACTCCGTGAACGCCGCGGGCACCGTCAGCACGCGCGCGCCCCGGTCGATCAGCGCCTGATAGAGGCGCGGGAAGCGCAGGTCGTAGCAGATGCTCAACCCCGTCGGCACGCCGGCGACCGAGGCCACGACGAGCTCCGAGCCCGGCGCGATGGTGTCGGACTCGCGCTGGCTCTCCCCGCTGGGCAGGTCGACGTCGAACAGGTGGAGCTTGCGGTACGCGGCGACGATCGGGCCGGGCGTGACCGCGTCGCCCGAGGTGCCGTCGATCAGGACCGAGGTGTTGTAGTAGCGTCGCGGATCGGGCGAGCGCTCCGGGTAGCTCCCGAGCAACAGCCACACCCCCGCCTCCGTGGCGAGGCGACGCATCTCGGTCACCAGCGGGCCGTCGAGGGGCTCGACCGGCGCCACGGCGTCTCGGCTGTGGCGCAGAAACAGCGCGTTCTCCGGCAGGGTGACGAAGGTCGCCCCCGCCCTGGCCGCGTCCCGCACCAGCCCCTGCACCGCGTCGACGTTGCGGTCGATGTCCTCGGTGGACCGGAGCTGAACCACGGCGACCTGCATGCGCGGCGTCCTCGGGGCGTGACCGCTCGGGGGCGAGCGGCGCGTCGATTCATCGCGTTTCGGTCCGCCGTGTCAAGGGGGGCGCTGCGTCTCAATATGAGAGGGCGGCCTGCGAGGCCGAACTGAGATGGCTATCACCGGAAGGTCCAGTGGATTCAGGGGTTCGGCCCGGATCTCGCCATTTCGCGTCGTCTCAGCATGAGACGCTGTCGCGGCCGAGACCACGGAATACAAGGGGTTTAGGGCTTGGCACGCCGCTTGCTACATCTCGGGGTGCGTGTGGTAATTCCTTTCTTTTCCTACTCTTCCTTTTCCTTCCCGATTCTTCTGCGTTCGCAGATTCATCACGACGTCGCAGGGAGCGCGCCACGCGCTCCCTGCGAGCCCTCCCCCCCACGTTACCGACGCTTCGTGTCCGCCAGGGTCTACGAGCCTCATGGGCACGCCTCGATCGCCATCCGCGTGATCGTGGCGAGCCACTCGTGGTCCCTGGTGGCGGGGATCCAGGTCCGGCGCCACTCGCGCGGGTCCGAGAAGCCGTGCTCGGCGTAGATCGCCTTCAGCCGCGCTGTCTCGCCCCGGCGTTGCGCGCAATAGATGGCGATGTAGGCGCGCTCGAGCGCGCCGCGATCGTGCGCTACCACGGCCTCGCCCGAGACATCGGGCGGGGCCGCGGCGCGTTCGGCGCCCGCACCCTCGGTCGCGTCGCCTGCGCTCGACGCTTCGCCGACGTCCGCCGCGGGCGTGCCGGTGACGGTCGGGTCCGCGTCCACGGCCGGCGTGACCGGAGCGGTCGGACCCCCGTCGAGCGCGAGCCGCGCTTCGTCGCTCGCGTCCTCCGAGGCCAGCGCCGCCGTCGCCCCGCGGGCCGGCGGGCTGTTCTCAATTTGAGACGGTTTCGCGGGGGGCTCGGCCCGGCACGCACCTCCGGTGATGGCGGCGAGCGCCGCGAGGGACGCGATCACGAGCGACGGTTTCAGCGGCAGGTGGCCTGTCATCATGCACCTCGAGAACGTCGAGCGGGCCGGAGAGATTTCACCACATCGCGCGCGAGCGCGCCTCCCCCGCGGTCCCCGCGGGGTGAGGCTCGAGGCGCTCGAGCGGAGTCGCCGAGGGTGGCTCCTCGTCCGGCGTTGCGGGGAGCTTGGCAGCGTAACGCTTCTTAGAGATACGTCCGGGCGACTGAGTGTTGACCCCGCGCGCCCCTCCTACTAAGTACGGCGTGACCTTCGACCGGCTGTCAGCACGGAGCGAACGACCATGAACACCATCATCGAGACCATTCAGGCGCGCGAGATCCTCGACTCCCGCGGCAACCCGACCCTCGAGGTCGACGTCCGCGTCGCCTCCGGCGCCCTCGGCCGCGCTATGGTGCCCTCCGGTGCCTCTACCGGCGAGCACGAGGCCGTCGAGCTGCGCGACGGGGAGGGCGGCCGCTACCTCGGCAAGGGTGTCCTCAACGCCGTCGGGCACGTCAACGGCGAGCTCGCTGCGGCCCTCGTCGGCGCGGACGCGGGCGACCAGACCCAGATCGACGCGCGCCTCATCGCCATCGACGGCACGCCGAACAAGGGCCGCCTCGGCGCCAACGCGCTGCTCGGCGTCAGCCTCGCCTGCGCCCGCGCCTCGGCGCTGACCGCCGGCCTCCCGCTCTATCGCTACATCGGCGGAACGAGCGCGAGCCGCCTGCCGGTGCCCATGATGAACGTCATGAACGGCGGCAGCCACGCCGACAACTCCCTGGACATCCAGGAGTTCATGATCATGCCGGTCGGCGCGCCGAACTTCCGCGAGGGGCTCCGCTGGGGCGCCGAGATCTTCCACGCCCTCAAGAAGCGCCTCAAGAAGGACGGCAAGGCCACCGGCGTCGGCGACGAGGGCGGCTTCGCCCCCGATCTCGGCAAGAACGAGGACGCCCTCGGCTACCTCCTCGGCGCCATCGCCGACGCCGGCTATGCGCCGGGCAAGGACGTCCTGCTCGCGCTCGACGTCGCCGCGAGCGAGTTCTACGACAAGGCCTCGGGCGAGTACCGCATGAAGGGCGAGGGGCGCACCCTCAGCAGCTCCGACCTGGTGAACTACCTGGCCGACCTGTCCGAGCGCTTCCCGATCTTCAGCATCGAGGACGGGCTCGCCGAGGACGACTGGGCGGGCTGGGCCGCGCTCACCGCCAAGATCGGCTCCCGCGTGCAGATCGTCGGTGACGACCTCTTCGTCACCAACACCGAGCGCCTCGTCCGCGGCATCGCCGGCAAGAACGCCAACGCCATCCTCATCAAGCTCAACCAGATCGGCACCCTCACCGAGACGCTGAGCTGCATCCAGATGGCCCACCGCGCCGGCTACCGCACGGTCATCAGCCACCGCAGCGGCGAGACCGAGGACACCACGATCGCGGATCTTGCCGTGGCCGTGAACGCCGGGCAGATCAAGACCGGGTCGCTCTGCCGCCAGGAGCGCATCGCAAAGTACAACCAGCTCCTCCGCATCGAGGCGGAGCTCGGCGACGTCGCGAGCTACGGCATCTGAGACCGCATGGTGCGGCGCACGCAGGATGCGCCGCCAATAAGAACAAAGCCCGCGTTCCACAAGGGAGCGCGGGCTTTGTTGCGTTGCGGTGGTGCGGCTCAGGCGATGCCTACCTCGGGGGCCGCGACCGCCTTGCCGGCGCCGCCGGCGTTCGGCTTGTCGAGGGCGTACCAGAGCGCCTCGTCCATCCGCGACACGAAGTGGAACTCGATGCTGCTCCGCACCTCCTCCGGGATGTCCGGGAGGTCTTTGCGGTTGCGCTCGGGGAGGATGATGCTGCGGATGCCCGAGCGGTGCGCCGCGAGGACCTTCTCCTTGACGCCGCCCACGGGCAGCACCATCCCGCGTAGGGTGATCTCGCCGGTCATGGCGACGTCGCCCTTGACGCGGGTGTCGGTCAGCAGGCTCGCGAGCGCGGTGAACATCGTCACCCCGGCGCTGGGCCCGTCCTTCGGGATGGCGCCGGCGGGGACGTGGACGTGGAGGTCCTGCTCCTTGAAGATGCTGTCGTCGATCCCGTACTGCGAGGACTTGCTGCGCATGTACGACAGCGCGAGCTCGACCGACTCCTTCATCACGTCGCCGAGGCTGCCGGTCAGCCGCAGCTTGCCGCTGCCCGGCATCTTGGTGGCCTCGATGAAGAGGATGTCGCCGCCGGTGGCGGTCCACGCCATCCCGGTCGCGATGCCGGGCAGCTCGGTGCGCTCCGCGGCCTCCGGGATGAAGATCTCCGGCCCGAGGAACTCCGCGACCGCGTCCGGATCGATGGAGCGCTCCTTCCACTTGCGCTCGACGATCCCGACCGCCACGCCGCGGCAGATCGCCGCGAGCTTGCGCTCGAGGTTCCGCACGCCCGCCTCGCGGGTGTAGTTGACGATGATCTTGTCGAGGGCGAGGTCGGCGATGACGAGCTGGTTGTCGTCGAGCCCGTGCTCGTGGAGCTGCTTGGGGAGCAGGTGGTGGCGGGCGATGGCCATCTTCTCGAGCAGGGTGTAGCCGAGGACCTCGATGACCTCCATCCGATCGAGCAGCGGCTGCGGGATCGTGTCCGGCTGGTTGGCCGTCGCGATGAACATCACCTTCGACAGGTCGAAGGGGACGTCGAGGTAGTGGTCCATGAAGGTGTTGTTCTGCTCCGGGTCGAGCACCTCGAGCAGCGCGCTCGTCGGGTCCCCGCGCCAGTCACGCCCGACCTTGTCGATCTCGTCGAGGATGATGAGGGGGTTGCGCGACTCGGCGCGCTTCATCGACTGGATGAACTTGCCGGGCATGGCGCCGATGTAGGTGCGACGGTGCCCGCGGATCTCCGCCTCGTCCCGCACGCCGCCGAGGCTCATCCGCTGGTACTTGCGCCCGAGCGCCTCGGCGACCGACTTCCCGAGCGAGGTCTTACCGACGCCGGGCGGCCCGACGAGGCACAGGATGGGGCTGCGGCCGTCGCGCTTGAGGGAGTTGACCGCGAGGAACTCGAGGATGCGGCGCTTGACCTTGACGAGCCCGTCGTGATCGCGCTCGAGGATGGCGCGGGCGCGGGCGATGTCGTGGTTGTCGGGGGTCATCCGCTGCCACGGCAGGTCGGCGAGCCACTCGAGGTACGTCCGCGCGACGGTGTACTCCGGGGAGCTCGGTTGGATGCTGCGGAGGCGATTGAGCTCCTTGTTCGCGACCTTCTGCGCGTCCTCGGGGAGCCCCGCCGCCATCAGGCGCTCGCGGAGCTGCTCGACGAAGTCCTCCTCGTCGTCCTCCTCGCCGAGCTCCTTGCGGATCGCCTTCAGCTGCTGGCGCAGGAAGAACTCCCGCTGGTTCTTGTTCATCTCCCCCTTGACCTCGGAGTTGATCCGCTGCGAGACGCGCAGGACCTCGAGCTGCTCGTTGAGGACCCCGAGCGCGCGCCGGAGCGCCATGCGCACGTCGTCCTCCTGCAGCACCTCCTGCTTGTCCTCGACCGGCACGGCGAGGTGGGTCATGACCATGTAGGCCAGCCGCGAGGGGGAGTCGATGTGGTTGACCAGGTCGACCGCGCCGCTCGGGAGCTCGGGGATGAGCTCGATGATCTCGGCGGCCATCTCCTTGATGGACCGGATGAGCGCCTGGATCTCGACGGAGTCCTCGTCCTCGACCGGGGCGTGCTCGACGCGCGCGATGATGTAGGGCTCGGTCTGGACGAACTCGGTGCAGCGCAGCCGCTCGATCCCCTGCACGACGACGTGGAGCGTGTTCTCGTCCTCGTGGTGGACGCGCAGGATCTTGGCCGCGGTCCCGACCCAGTAGAGCTCGTCGGGCTGCGGGTTGTCGGTGTCCTTATCGCGCTGGGATACGACCGCGATCGTGCCGCCGGTGCCGACCGCGTTGAGCAGCCGCAGCGTCTTCGGGCGCCCGACCGCAAGCGGCATCAGCGCCCCGGGGTAGAGCACCGAGTTGCGGAGCGGCAAGACCGGGAGCACCTGGTCGAGCGCGCTCCCGATGGGAGCGCCGTCGCCGTCCGCGCGCTCGTCCCCCGCCTTCGGGTCGCCTTCGCTGGTGGCGAGGTACAGCACGGGGCCACTCACTCGGTCATCGGGTCGCGGGGTGGGCACCGTGTCGGTCGGTGGGCTTGGCTTGCTCATGGGACCTCGTCACTGGGTATTCGACAAAGTAGTGGCACCGGCGGGTGGCAATCAAGCCTACCTGGACGTCCCGCAAGGGTAGCACGGGTCCCGCTCCGCCGCGCCTGGAGCCTGGGGCGGGAGGGGGAGTTGGGTGTCCGTTCCAGGATGCGCGACCGGCGCGAGGGAAGGCTTCCGTGACCCCGGCGGACGTGCTAGGCTCGCGCTCGAGAAGTCCAAGGAGACGGATGTCTCCTCTGCCGCGTACCGGCCGAGGCGCGGCGATAAGGAGTGGGTGGAAGTGAGCGAGCGCTCTTCGGGCGGCCCGGTTTTGCGTAAGCGCGGAGCACGCAAGCGGGAAGACGGGTCAGAGGACGACAAGGGTCCGGCTGCCGAGCCGCGGGGCGACGGCGCGCCGGCTCCTGCGGAGTCTCGGCCCACGGTCCCCGCTGGGCGCCTTGGCGCGCCGCGTCCCCATGATGACCGCGCGGGCGGGCCGCAACACGACGACCGCCGTCGGCCCCCGGGGCGACACGATGGCGGCGCCGCCGCGGGCAGAGATGTCCGGCGCGCCACCGGCGGACCCAGTCGGCGGCTCTACGACCCCCGTCAGGACAACGGTGACGCCGCGGTGCGCGCGTCGGTCGACGGCGACCCGGCGCGCGCCGGGGCCAAAGACATCAACGCGGGGTGGCGCAAGGACGCCGCGAAGAAGCTGCGCCCGGGCAAGCGCCAGCTCACCAAGGAGAAGGAAGAGCTGCGCGCCGTGGCGATGCAGCTCGCCAAGGACAAGGGCGTCCCGATCGTCCACGCCTACCGGATCCTCAAGGGGCAGGCGACGCTCAACGACGTGCTCAAGGGCATGATGCGCAAGGAGCGCTTCGAGCAGCTCGTGATCCGCGAGGGCATCGACCGCGAGCTCGCCGGTCAGGTCGCGTCCGGGCACCTGTCGAAGAAGCGGGCGCAGATCCTGACGCGCATGCGCGTGCTCCGCGGCCCGAAGCTGCACGTCGATGGGGTCGCCGCGGCGCACGGCTCGAAAGAGCTCTACGCCGTGAACTTCTTCGTCGACGGCTGGAAGGTCGGCTACGTGAAGGTGGCGCGGCCCTATGACTTCGACTTCCTCGAGGAGGGGTCGGTCGAGCTCCACACCCGGTTCAAGCACGACGTCAAGGCGATCTGCCCGGCGGCGGACCTGCCGGCGGTGAAGGAGTCGATGACGACCGACGACGTCGTCAAGAGCCAGGGGCTCGGTGGCACGGAGCAGCGCGCCGAGCGCGTGCGACCGGACGACGAGTGGATGCTCAAGCTGGTCGCTGGCGGGCGAGTCGTGCGCTTCACCATGCGCGACGGCGACGGCTACGTCGGGCAGCTGCGCGCCTTCGGGCGCTGGGACGCCGACCTCGTGCTCCCGGGCGGCGAGGTGGTCACCGTCTTCTTCCACGGGCTGCATCCGGTCGCGCACACCCTCGGCCTCAACGAGTAGCGCGTGCGGGTCATCGCCGGCCGGTTCGGCGGGCGGCACCTCAAGGTCCCGCCGGGGCAGGACACTCGGCCCACCACCGACCGCGTCCGCGAAGCGCTGTTCAGCGTCCTCGGGCTGGCGGTCCGCGGCGCGCGGGTGGCGGACTTGTTCGCCGGGACCGGCGCCCTCGGGCTCGAGGCGCTGTCGCGCGGCGCCGTGTCGGTGGACTTCTTCGAGAGCCGCTCGCAGGCGCTCGCGGTGCTGCGGGGCAACGTCGCGACCCTCGGCGTCGCCGATGAGGTCAGCGTGGTCTCCTCGCCGCTGCCGCGCGGGATCAAGCCGGGGCGGCCGTGGGACCTGGTGTTCGCCGACCCGCCGTGGGGCAAGCGCCTCGCGGCGGCGCCGCTCGAACGCGCGATAGCGCTCGAGCGGCTCGCGCCGGGGGCGCTCGCGGTGGTCGAGGAGCGCCGGGGTGAGCAGCCTGACGCGGCGTATTGGCGCGGGATCGGGCTGGTGCTCGAGGACGAGCGCGTCTACGGCGACACGTCGCTGCAGCTGCTGCGCTTGCCGGCGCGGGACTGAGCGGCGGCAGCGTCGCGGCTTTTCAACCGGACCGCGCTGCGGTACGGCACAGAAGACAGAAGGAGTACCCGATGCCCGAGCGCATGGCGATCTGCCCCGGCTCGTTCGACCCGCTGACGAACGGCCACGAGACCATCATGCGTCGGGGGCTGGCGCTCTTCGACCGCATCATCGTCGCGGTGACCATCAACCTGAAGAAGACGCCGCTGTTCACGACGGAGGAGCGCATGGCCATGGTCCGCGCCTCGTTCCCGGACGAGCCGCGCATCGAGATCGAGGCCCTCGACGGCCTGCTCGCGGCCTACGCGCGCTCGCGTGGCGCCGTGGCGATCCTGCGCGGGCTGCGCGCCCCGAGCGACTTCGAGTACGAGCTGCAGATGGCGCAGATGAACCGCCACCTCCACCCGGATCTCGACACCGTCTTCCTCGCCTCCGACGCAGACGGCTCCTACGTCTCCTCCTCGATCGTCAAGGAGGTGGCGCGGCTCGGCGGGCACGTCGCGGACATGGTGCCCCCCCACGTCTCCGCCGCGCTCGCCGCGAAGTTCTCGGGGCGGCCGTGAAGACCGCCCGGCGTCTCGCCGCGATCGGGACGTCCGCGACGGTCGCCATCACGAGCCGCGCCAAGGCCCTCGTCGCGGCCGGGGTGGACGTCGTGGCCATGAGCGCCGGCGAGCCGGACTTCGCAGCGCCCAGCTTCGTCATCGAGGCGACCGTCGCCGCCCTGCGCGCCGGGCACACGACCTACGCCCCGGTCGGCGGCGTGCCGGCCCTGCGCGACGCGGTCGCCGAGCGATTCGGGCGCGAGTACGGGGTCCCGTTCGCGCGCGACGAGGTGATCGTCACCGTCGGCGGCAAGGAGGCCCTGTACGACCTCTTCCAGGCGCTGGTCGACCCCGGCGACGAGGTCCTCGTGCCCGCCCCGTATTGGGTGAGCTACCCCGCGCAGGTGGCCCTGGCCGGCGGCGTCGCCGTCCCCGTCCCGTGCGACGTCGCCCGCGGGCTCGCCCTCGACGTCGCGGCGCTCGCCGCCGCGGTGACCCCGCGGACCGTCGGGATCGTCATCAACAGCCCCAACAACCCCTCCGGCGCCGTCTACGACGCGGCCTCGCTGGGCGAGCTCGCCGCGCTCGCGGAGCGCCACGACCTCTGGATCGTGAGCGACGACATCTACAGCGCCGTCCGCTACGACGGGGTCCCGTTCGCCTCCGTCCTGCACGTCCGCCCCGACCTGCGCGAGCGCGTCTTCATCGTCCACGGGGTCGCCAAGACCTGGGGGATGACGGGGTTTCGGGTGGGTTTCTTGGCGGGCTCGCGGGTCGTCCTGGGCCGCTGCACGGCGCTGCAGAGCCAGACCATCACCAGCGCGACCACCTTCGCCCAGTACGGGGCGCTCGCGGCCATCCGCGGCGATGACGCCTTCCTGGGGCCCTGGCTGACCGCCTACGACGAGCGCCGTCACCGGGTCCACGCGGCGCTCGCGGCGCTCGACGGCGTGTCGTGCCCGTTGCCCGGGGGCGCCTTCTACGCCTTCCCCGACGTGCGCGGGCTGCTCGGGCGCCGCTACCAGGGCGAGCTCGTCAGCGACGACGTGCGGCTGTGCGAGCTCATCCTGGAGCACGCCCACGTCGCGCTCGTGCCGGGGGCTGCCTTCGGGAGCCCGGGGTTTCTGCGGCTCAGCTACGCCTGCGCTACCGAGCGGCTGGCCCTGGGGCTCGAGCGGATCGCCGCGTTCGTCGCGCAGCTCGACTGAACCGCCGAGGAGGTGGGCGGCGTCGTATCGGCCGGGTCCCTGCCGCCTCCGCGGCGAGACCCGCCGTTGCCGAGGTCAGAACTTGCCACGGATCGCCAGGTCGATGCCCAGGATCCAGACGCCGCCGGTGCGGTAGCGCGCGCCGGGCGTGTCGACGCTGGAGAGCCAGCTCGGATCGAGCTCGTTGACCCCCGAGGCGTTCTGCCCCTCGACGTCGCCAACGCCGTCGAGGTCGACGCCGGCGTCGGTGAACGTCAGGAAGTGGTCGCTCTCCCGCGTTGCGGAGGCGCGCGCGCGCAGCTCCAGCGCCTCGAACACCTCGTAGCGCACGCCGACCCAGCCGCCGACGACCGCGTGGTGCTCGATGCGGGTGATGCCGTCGGTCACGCGCGGCGCGCCGGTCGCGGGATCGACGTCACCGCGGTCGTAGGTCGTCAGCGAGCACGGCGCGGCGGCGTCTCCGGGGGAGCACGGGCTGGTCCCGAGGGCGTCGGCGAGGTCGCTGAAGCCGCGTCCGTCGAAGACGACGTCGACCCGACCGCCGATCTCGAGGCGGACGGCGCTCCGCGTGGCGGCCCGCTCGAACGGCACGAGCTCGACGCCGAAGCGCGCGCCGACCCGGTGTGACGGCCCGCTGAGCGTGGCCGTCGGGCCGAGATCCTGAAACGGCGAGGAGTCCCCGGCGAAGGCGAGCGTCCCGCCGAGCTCGAGGAACGGCTCGAGCCACCGGACGACCCGCGCGGACACCGCCGTCGAGAGGTCCAGGCGCCACACGCCGTCGCCGACCGAGGTGTTGTCCGCGCGCCGGATGGCGGCGGTCGGGATCTGGAGCGACGCCCCGATCACCCAGCTCGGATCGAGCGGATCGCGGGCGCCGGACAGCGGCGCGACCCGCACCCCCACCGTCAGATCGCCCACGCCGCCGCGCTCGCCGGCCTGAAACGGCGCGTCGAACAGGCTCGGCTGGTTGTAGGGGTCGGTCAGGGAGTTGCTCTCGGTGACGCCTGGCGCGAACTCCAGCCCGTTGCGGTCGAACAGGACGAAGGGAAGGGTGACGCGCAGCTCCAACAGGCGGCCCACGCCGAGGCGCGCGTCGAGGCCGAGCACCGCCGACGTCCGCTCGACCCGCAGCTCGTCAGCGAGGGCGACGCGGCTGCCATCGGGGCACAGGCTCGCGCCCCCGATGGTCTCGTGGGCGACGCACGAGAACTCGCGCCGGATACCACCGCGGCGCTGCCTCCACTGCCAGTTCAGGCCGACGCTGGGGTGCAGCTCGAGCGCCTCGACCGGGGCGAAGTCATCGACGATCTCGGTGACGTCCGCGGCGCTGGCCACCGGGCTCGCGCTCGTCACCACGAGCCCGGCGAGCGCGGCCCCGAGCCAGCGCGCCGGGCGCCCGAGCCGGGGCGCCCCCGCGTCGCCGCGTCGCCGTCTGCGCATCCCGCCGCTCAGGAGTCGTCTCGGAGGTTGAACTCCTTCATCTTGTTCTGCAGCGACTTGCGGGAGATCATCAGCAGCTGCGAGGCTCGCGTCACGTTGCCGCCCGTCTGCTCGAGGGCCTGGACGATGAGCTCTTTCTCGAGCTGCGCGGTCGTCTCGCGGACGAGCTCCTTCATCGACACGCGGCCGGTCAGGTCGCGGTCGAGGCGCGGCGCGCTCGCGCCCGCCGCGGCGGCCAGGGCGGACGCGCCGGACTTGAGCTCGTCGGGCAGGAGCTCGAGGGCGATCTCGTCTCCCTCGCAGAACAGCACGAGCCGCTCGAGCACGTTCTCCATCTCGCGGACGTTGCCCGGCCAGCCGTAGCTCTTGAAGGCCGCGATCGCCTCGGGGGTCAGGCCCCCGACGCCCTTCTTGAGGCGGTCGTTGAACCGCTCGAGCATGTGGCCGACCAACATCGGGATGTCCGACGGGCGGTCGCGCAGCGGCGGCAGGTGGATCGGGATGACGTTGAGCCGGTAGAAGAGGTCCTCGCGGAAGCGCCCCTCCTCGACCTCGACCGAGAGGTTGCGGTTGGTGGCCGCGATGAGGCGCACGTCGACCTTCAGCGTCTTCAGCCCGCCGACCCGCTCGAAGGACGACTCCTGGATCGCGCGCAGCAATTTCACCTGCATCTCGGTCGGGATCTCGGCGATCTCGTCGAGGAACAGCGTGCCCTTGTCCGCGAGCTCGAAGCGTCCGGGCTTGGACGCGATGGCGCCGGTGAACGCACCCTTCTCGTGGCCGAAGAGCTCGCTCTCGATGAGGGTCTGCGGGATGGCGGCGCAGTTGACCCGGATGAACGGCCGGTGCGCGCGGCTCGAGTGCTCGTGCAGGGCCTGGGCCACGAGCTCCTTGCCAGTGCCGCTCTCGCCGGTGATCAGCACCGTCGTCGGCGTGTCGGCGACCTTCTCGAGGATGTCGTAGATGTCCTGCATCGGCTTGGACACGCCGATCATGCCGAAGTGGCCCTTGGCGCCACCGGCCCCACCATGTGAGGGCTCGAGCGCGTCCATCTCCGCGCGGGCCGTGTTGACGGCCTTCGCCATCACCGCGCGCAGCTCGTCGGCGTTGAACGGCTTGGTCACGAAGTCGAAGGCGCCGACCTTCATCGCCTCGACGGCGGTGTCGACCGTCCCGTGCGCCGTCAGCATGACGACCGGCCGACCCGGGTAGCGGCGCACGATCTCCGCGAGCAGCGTCATCCCGTCCATCTCGGGCATCCGGAGGTCGGTCAGCACCGCCTGCACGTTGCCGCCGGAGCGCTCGAGGGCCTCGAGCGCGGCGCGGCCGTTGGCCGCCGCCTCGACGACGTAGCCCTCGCGGGACAAGAGCCCGGTGAGGACGGTCCGCATGTTGGCCTCGTCGTCGACGACGAGGAGGCGCGCGGCTGAGGTCATGTTTCCTCCGATTCGTAGGCGTTGCGCTCGCGGCGCGCCGCCACGGTGGCATCGAGCGCGCCGCCGTAGAGGATCACCTCGACGTGGGCGCCGATGTCGACCTGGCGCGCGTCGCGCACGACCAGGCCATCTGGGCGACGCACGATGGCGTAGCCGCGTTCGAGACTGGCCGTCGGGCTCAGGACCGTCAAGGTGCGGCGCGCGTGGGTCAGCGCGCCGCGGCGCGTCACGAGCAGCGCGCGCACGGCGCGGTCGAGGCGCTCACCCAGGGCGGCGGCGCGTGCGCGGGCCGCGGTGACGGTCTCGCGGGGGTGCAGGTGGCGCAGCTGGGCGCGGGCGCCGGTGAGTCGCTCGCGCTGCACGGCGAGGGCGCGCGACATGGCGTGGTCGAGCCGCATGACCTGCTCGTCGACGGCCTGCTGCCGCTCGGCGACGACGCGCCGCGGGTCGCCGAGCCGGGCCCGCGCCGCGTTCAGCCGCGTGCGCGCCGCCTGCTGGTGACGCTGGGTCTGGTGCGCCAGGCGCCCGACGCGGGACGCGATCTGGGCGCGCAGCTCGCTCAGCTGCGGGACGACGAGCTCTCCGGCGGCGGTCGGGGTCGCCGCGCGCGCGTCCGCCGCGAGGTCCGACAGCGGCTGGTCGATCTCGTGGCCGACCGCGCTCACCACCGGGACCGGGCAGGCGGCGATGGCGCGGACCAGGACCTCCTCGTTGAAGGCCCAGAGATCCTCGAGGCTGCCGCCGCCGCGGCCGACGATCACCACGTCGACGCACGGCACCCGCGCCACCGCGTGCAGCGCCGCCGCGATCTCGCGCGCCGCGCCCGGGCCCTGAACCCGGCACGGGGCGATCACGACGTCCGCCGGGTAGCGCCGCCGGAGCGTGCTCAGGATGTCCTGGACCGCCGCGCCGGTCTCGGCGGTCACGACGCCGACGCGGCGCGGGATCAGGGGCAGGGGGCGCTTTCGGGCCGGGTCGAAGAGGCCCTCGGCGGCGAGCCGCTGCTTGAGCTCCTCGAGGCGGGCGAGCAGCAGCCCGGCGCCCATGTCGAGGACGCTCCGCGCGACGAGCTGGTAGCGCCCGTGGGGCGGGTAGATCTGGAGGTCGCCGACGACGATGACCTGCATCCCGTCCGAGATCCGCAGCGGTAGCCGCGCCAGCGTCGAGCGCCACACCACGACCGGGAGCTGGGCCTCGCGGTCCTTGAGCGTGAAGTAGAGGTGGCCCGACTGGACGGCCCGCGCCGAGAGGACCTCGCCGAAGACGCGGACGTTGGAGAAGCGGCTCTCCACGTGCCCTTTGAGGGCGAAGGTCAGCTCCGAGACGCTCACCGCGCCGCGGCGGCCTGGGTCGCCAAGTGTCATGCCACCTCCCGGGCGCCGGTTCTCCCCCGAGGGCCCGCGCGCTGTCAACGTGGACGAGACAGCGCCGGGCGTCGCCGGTGAGGTTGCGGGCCCTCGCGGCATCGCGGACTCTGGCGCGATGGAGCGCGAGATCCTCATCGCTGCCTGGCGGGAGGCGGTCGCCGCGTGCGACGCGCGGCGCCTCGTCCGCGCGGCGCTGGTGGCCGACCCCAGGGGCTACGACGCGGTGATCGCGCTCGGCAAGGCGGCGCTCGGGATGCGCGAGGGGGCGCTCGCGGCGCTGCCGGTGGACGCGGTGACGACGAGCCTCGCGGTCGCGGGCGCTGGCGTCGAAGCGGGGCCACCGCACGAGCTCCTCATCGGGGAGCACCCGATCCCGGGGGACGGCTCGATCGCCGCGGGGAAGCGCGCCCTGGACTGGGCGCGATCTGCTGCGGTGCAGCATCGGGCGGTTCTTGGGCTTGTGTCAGGAGGGGCGTCGGCGTTGTGCGATGCACCGGTGTCGCCGCTCTCCGCGGCGGAGCTGGCCGCCGTCCACCGGTCGCTCGTCGCGTCGGGCCTGCCGATAGCGGAGATGAACGCCGTCCGGCGGCGGCTGTCGGCGGTCAAGGGTGGCGGGCTGGCGGCGGCGCTGGGGCCGGCGCTGCGGCGCGTCCTGGTCCTGGTCGACGTCGTGTCCGGAGACCCGCGCGTGGTCGGCTCGGGCCCGCTGAGCGCCCCGGTCGACGTCGCGGCGGAGGTCGCCCTCCCGGCGGGGGGGCTGGCGGCCCTCCCGCCGGCCGCGCGGGCGCTGCTGGCGCGTCAACCCGCGCACCCGAGGGTGGCCGCCGCCCCAGCCCCGGAGGTCCTGGCGTCCCCGGCCACCCTGGCCGCCGCGATCGGCGACGCGTTGGTCCGCCGCGGGGTGCCGCTCGCGGGCGCGCCGCGGCTCGTCGAGGAGGGGATCGAGCCCGTGGTGGAGCGGATCGTCGCCCACCTCGTCGGGGGGCGCGGCGCGTGGGTCGCCGCCGGCGAGGTCGCCGTCGCGGTCCCG
>PHBI01000114.1 GCA_002841945.1 Deltaproteobacteria bacterium HGW-Deltaproteobacteria-14 | reverse complement strand
CGGCGGCGGCGGCGGCGGCTCGCGCATGCCCCCACCGACGACGGCCAATGTCGGCGCCAGCAACGGCGGCGACGCGGGTCAAGCCGGCAGCTGCGCGGCGACGACGGCGGAGAACCGCGGCGCCGGCGGCGCGGCCAGCGGTGGAGCCGGGAGCACCTACACGGGCGGCTGCAGCGGCGTCGCGGCGAACCGCGGCGGCACCAGCGGCGGCAACGGGACCAACGGCGTCGCCGGGTCGGCCACGGTCGACGGCGGCGCGGGCGGGAGGGCCGGCGACCCGAGCCAGGGCATCTGGGGCGGCGGCGGCGGCGGCGGCCAGGCGGGCGATCGCGGCGCGGACGGCTTCGTCAGCGTGACCGTCCAGTAGCTGCGTCGGATCGCGGCGCACGTCGTCGCGGCGCCGGACGGCGCCCGCGGTGCTGCGTCGCAGCATGCGCATTTCGGGATAAAGCACCGGAAGCTCAGCGACACTACACTGCGACGCACCAAAGCCGGCCGTGCTTCCGCGTTGCCTCCTTGGGGGCCGAGGGCGTAGCTTGTCGCCCTTCAACCGACCCAGGACGCCCTGCCCTTGAGCGCGTACAGAACTCTGCTGCTGGCGGCCCTCCTCGCCCTCCCAGCCGCCTGCGAGCCCGACCCCGCCCCCGCGACCCCGACCTGGTCAGAGGCCTTCGACACCAGCGCCGCCGGCGCCCTGTCGGGCGTCTGGGGGGCGGCCCCGGACGACGTCTGGATCGTCGGCGGTCGACCCGGCGCCGGCGAGCTCTACCACTACGACGGCGCCGCCTGGACCCGGGTCGCCCCGCCCGCGGGCAGCGATCTGCTCGTCTGGGCGTACGGCTTCGGCCCGCGCGACGTCTTCGCGGTCGGCGTCGGCGGCACCGCCATCCACTACGACGGGAGCGCCTGGACGGCGCTGGACACCGGCACCGACGCCGACCTCTGGGGGGTCTTCGGCTTCGCCCCGGACGACCTCTGGGTCGTCGGCGCCGTCGCAACGGGCGAGACCGCGCCGACGATCCTCCACTACGACGGCGCGGCGTTCACTCCCTACCTCCTCGACCCGAGCCAGAACACCCGCGCCGCCAGATCGCTCTTCAAGGTCTGGGGCATCGACGGGACGCTGTTCGCCGTCGGCCAGCGCGGCCTCATCATCCGCTGGGACGGCAGCGACTGGGTCGAGACCCCGGCCGGCGCCCTGGCCGATCAGGACTTCGTCTCGCTGTGGGGCACCAGCGCCGACCACATCGTCGCCGTCGGCGGGCGCAACAACGCCCGGATCGCCACCTGGGACGGCGCCGCCTGGACGACCCTCGCCCCGACCGGGCTCGGCGGCCTCAACGCCATCGCCATGAGCGACCCCGACGAGGCCGTCGTCGGCGGCATCTACGGCTGGGTCGGCACCTTCGCCCCCGCGAGCGGCGCGCTGACCCGCGAGGACGGCCTGACCCACCTCGACGTCCACGCGATGTGGGGCGACGGGCGGGGCCGCGTCTACGCCGTCGGTGGCCGCTTCGTCGGGGCCTTCACCGGGGTCGCGCTGCTGCGGACCCTCGAGTAGCCCGGAGTCCCCGTGCGCCACCTCCGCCTCAGCCTGCTCGCCGTCGCCCTCCTCGCCGCCTGCCCCGGCCCGGACCCCGAGCCCGAGCGGGCGCTCGGCGACTTCGGCCCGATGGCCGAGGGCATCTATGGACGCCTCGGCGACCCGCTGCCCTACGCCAGCGCCGAGCAGCGGGCGACGTTCGCCCGCGGGCGCGCCGTGGCGCTGCGCCGCTTCGACCGCCAGGACGGCCTCGGCCCGGCCTTCAACGTCACCTTCTGCGGCGCCTGCCACGAGCGCCCGGTCACCGGCGGCAGCTCCGGGCTCTACCGCAACTTCTTCCTCAGCGGCGTCGAGACGCCGGACGGCGCGTTCGTCCCGGGCTTCTCGGCGGGCGATGCGGGCGGGGTCATCCGCCTCTACTACTACGGCGACGACTACCCGGCGCGGCCGCCGGTGCCGGCCGAGACGAACATCGTGACCCAGCGCAACGCCATCCCGTTCTTCGGGGTCGGCCTCATCGCCGAGCTGCCGGACGCCGAGATCCAGCGCCGAGCCGACCCCGACGACGCCGACGGCGACGGCGTCTCCGGCCGCGTGAACTACGACCGCGGCTTCGTCGGTCGCTTCGGGCGCAAGTCCCAGACCGTCAGCATCGAGGGCTTCATCCGCGGCCCGCTCTTCAACCACATGGGCGTCACCACCGACCCGCTCAGCGAGCCCCAGCGGGCCGCCCTGCCGGTCGACAGCTCGGACCCGACGCTGCGCGGCGCGCAGCTCGACCTCGCCTCGACGCTGGCGCGCTTCGCCCAGGCCGCCGCCCCCGACGGCCCGACGCTGGACGACGACGGCGTCGCCGACCCCGAGATGACGACCGCGGAGCTCTTCGACCTCGTCAGCTTCGCGATGCTCCTCGCCGCACCCGCGCCCGAGCCGCCCACCGCGCTGTCGCGGCGGGGGGCCGAGGTCTTCGACCGGATCGGCTGCGACGGCTGCCACGCCCCGCGCCTGACCGGTCCGCGTGGGCCGCTGCCGCTCTTCTCCGACCTGCTGGTCCACGACATGGGCCCGGAGCTGGCCGACGGGGTCCGCATGAAGGACGCGGGCGGCGCCGAGTTCCGCACCCAGCCCCTGTGGGGCATCGCCGCGGTCGGCCCCTACCTGCACGACGGGCGCGCGACGACGATCGCCGAGGCCATCGCGATGCACGGCGGCGAGGCGCAGCCCCACGCCGAGGCGTTCCTGGCGCTCACCGGCGACGACGCCGCCGCCCTCGAGGAGTTCCTGCTGTCGCTCGGCGGCCGCGACCAGTCCACCCCGGGCCTGCTCCCGCCGAACGCCCCGGTCCCCGATCCCGGCGCCTACGGCGGGCCGATCCGCCCCCTCACGAGCGCCGAGCGGGAGCGCTTCGAGGCCGGGCGGGCGCTGTTCGACGCCGACTTCGGGATCAGCGATGGGGTCGGCGCCCCGCGGATGAACGGCGACTCCTGCCGCGCCTGCCACTTCGACCCGGTCATCGGCGGCGCCGGCCCCCGCGGGGTCGACGTCGTCCGCCACGGCATCATCAACGCGAGCGGGGGCTTCGTCGCGCCCTCGGTCGGCACCATCCTGCACCGCGGGACGGCGCTGCCGGCCGACCCCAACCGCGCCCAGGGTGACGCCAGCGTCTTCGAGCTGCGCCAGACCCCGCCGCTGTTCGGCGTCGGGCTCATCGACGCCATCGACGCCGACGCCATCCTGGCCAACGCCGACCCCGACGACACGCTCACCCCCGACGGGATCAGCGGGCGCGCCTCGTGGACCGACGGCCACCGCCTCGGGCGCTTTGGCTGGAAGGCCCAGGTCCCGAGCGTCGACGAGTTCACCCGCGACGCCGTCGGCGCCGAGCTCGGCATGACGCTGCCGCCGGTCGCGGGCATGACGTTCGGGGTCTTGCACGACAACGACGGCGTCGCCGACCCCGAGCTGTCCGCCGAGGAGGCCCAGCTCCTGAGCGACTACATGCGCCTCTTGGCCCCCCCGCCGCGCCAGCCCGCCAGCGACCCCGCGGCCGCCCTGCGCGGCGAGCAGATCTTCGCCGCGGTGGGCTGCGCGAGCTGTCACGTCCCGACGCTGCCGACCGTCGACGGCGCCGACGTCGCGCTGTACTCCGACCTGCTGCTGCACGAGATCCTCCCCGCGGGCGCGGTGGGCATCGAGGACACCTCCGCCGGGATGCGCGAGTTCCGCACCGCGCCGCTGTGGGGGATCGCGACCTCGGGGCCGTACCTGCACAGCGGCGCCGCGGACACCCTCGAGCAGGCCATCCTGCTCCACGCCGGCGAGGCCGACGCGACCCGCGCCGCCTTCGAGGCGCTGTCGACCGCTGACCGCGCCGCGCTGCTGATGTTTCTGGGGACGCTGTGAGCGCACGGCCGGCGGGCCTGCGCCGGCCCCTCGTCGTGGTCGCGCTGGCCCTCGTCACCCTTGGCGCCCTCGGCGGCGCCTGCGCGCAGCCCGAGGACGGCCCGGTCGACGGGTCCGCCGACGGCGCGAGCGACGTCGATCCGCCCTCCGACCCGGTGCACGATCCGCTGTCGCGCCCGGTGACGCCGACGCTGTCGCCCGCCGACTTCCACTCGGCCACGCGGTGTGGCGCCTGCCACGTGCAGCACTACGCGGAGTGGTCGCGCTCGAGCCACGCCTACGCCGTCGTCGACCCGGTGTTTCGCAAGCTCGTCGCCATCCGGCAGGCCGACTTCGAGGGCGCGCAGGACCAGTTCTGCATGCAGTGCCACACCGCCATCGGGACCCGCGGGGGCGAGGTCGTCCCCAACTTCCGCTTCGAGGACCTGTCCCCCATCGTGCAGGAGGGCATCACCTGCGAGGCCTGCCACCGGGTGAGCGGCCTCGCGCGCGTCTACAACGCGGGCCACGTGCTCGACCCGAGCGGGCCGATCCGCGGCCCCATCGAGGACCCCGCCGAGTCGGGCTTTCACGCCTCCGAGGGCTCGCCGCTCTTTCGCGACAGCGCGTTCTGCGGCGCCTGCCACGACGTGTTGGAGGTCGACGGGCTGCCCCTCGAGCGCCCCTACGCCGAGTGGCTCGCGTCGCCGGCCTACGCCGACGGGCGGACCTGCCAGGACTGCCACATGCCGACCTACTTCGGCCAGGCGGCCCCGCTCGCCCCCGAGCGCGACCTCCACAGCCACGCCTGGGTCGGGGTCGACGTGCCGCTCGAGCCGTCCTTCGCGACGCCCGACGTCGTCGCCGCCATCCGCGAGGAGGTCGCGGCGCTGCTCGACGGCGCCGCCGGGCTCACCGTGACCGGTCCCGCCGAGGTCCGCGCCGGCGGGCAGCTCGACCTGCTCGTCACGGTGACCAACCGGGTCGACGGGCACAGCCTCCCGACCGGCAGCACGTTCCTGCGTCAGCTGTGGCTCGAGGTCGTCGCCAGCGACGCCAGCGGCCGGATCGTCTACGAGACCGGCGGGCTCGACGCCAACGGCGACCTCCGGAACTACTGGAGCGAGCTCGACCCCTTCGGCGACCCGGACCTCGTCTCCTTCGGCTCGAACTTCGTGAACGACCGCGGCGAGCCGGAGCTCTTCTCGTGGCGCGCGGCGCTCCACACGAGCACCGCCATCCCGCCCGGCTACGCCCGCACCGTCACGCTGTTCGTCCCGGTCCCCGGCGACGCGACCGGCCCCATCACGATCGCCGCGCGGGTTCGGTTTCGCAGCGTCCCGCCGTTCCTGCTGCGCAAGCTCGACCTCGGGCGCTTCGTCCCCGACGTGAGCGTCTTCGACCTCGCGAGCGCTGCCCTGACGATCCCCGTCGCGAGCGCCCCGCGATGATCGCCTGGGGGGTCGCGCTGCTCGCGTGCGTTGCAGTATCGACGCCGCTCGGACGCTCGGATTATTTCATCCTTGACTCATGTGCGACTGCACAGGCCAGCCACCTCGAGCCCTCCCGGTCGGTGCGCGTCTCGCTCCACCCGGCCGAGGGCGTGACGCCCGCGGAGGCGTCGCGGGCGGTGGCGGGCGCGGTGGCCCTGTGGGGTCGCTTCGGGCTGACCGTCGACGTCGTCGCGGGCGCGCCGGCGCCATTTCACCACGCGCTCGCGGGGACCGACGCGCTCGCCACCACCCCGGGCTTTCGCGCCTGGCTCGCCCGGCCACCGGGGCCGGGACCCGACGACGCGGCGATCGACGTGGTCGTCCTGCCCAGCGTCGCGGCGCCCGGCTCGGCGGCGACCCGCGTGTTCGCGCGCCTCGACGGCCTGACCCTGGCGCCCGACGAGCTCGCGGTCGACGCCGACGCCCGCGCGCTGGCCCGGGCGCTCGCCCTGCCCGCCCGCTTCCGCTCCACCGTGCTGATCGGCCTCGACGGCTGGCGCCGCCGCCGCCCGGCGGACGCCGACACCCTCGCCGCCCACGAGCTGGGCCACGCCCTCGGGCTCGGTCACAGCCGAGCCGCCGGGGACCTGATGAACCCCGGCGCTCACCGCTGCCTCCCCTACGTCACCGCGGGCGCGCTGTCGCGGCTGCGCCTGCGGTGACCCGCGACCTCAGGCTGTATCGCAGGCCGTGACTTCGTCGCGCCATCCCCGCGTCGTCCCGCCGTGTCAACCGTGGACGTCGCCGGAGCGGCCCGCGGCGGTCAGGACTTCTTGACGACGACCCGCCGCACGAGCTTGTGCGCGCGAATCGAGACGACGTCGTCCCCGCTCGCCTTGACCTGCCCGACCCCGGCGACGTGGAAGCGACAGGTCTTGGTGCACACGACCAGCGAAGCGGCGCGCGGCCCGAGGCGGATGTTCTGGCTCATCGCGGCGGACGTCACGCGCACGGTGTACGCCTGGCTGTCCTCGTTGCGCAGCTCGATGGCGCTTACGGCCGTCGCGCTGGCGGCGAGGGCGATCATCGCGAGGATCGGGACCATCGGGGAGAGGAGACGGCGCATCGACGACCTCCGGCGGGCACTTCGGCCTCTGACGGTGCGGTCGGACGCGAGACCCGACAGCGGACGCCTGACGTCATACCTCATGGTGCGGCGCAGCATCCAGCTTCGGGTCACTCGCCCGGGACTCGTAGACGACCCCGCCGGGCAGCTCGAGCGCGGTCAGAAACCCCCGCTTGCCGGCGCCGGTGTCGATGCCGATGACCGCGGGGCCGTACCAGAGATCGGTCGGATCGTCGGGGGTGAAGTCGCTGAGCTCCGGGGGCAGCGCCGCGGTGCCGGTGTGACCGACCACCACGGTCTTGCCGCGGTAGCCGCGGAAGAAGCGATGATCGCGGATCCACAGGAGCGCCGTCCGCTGCTTTCCCGTCGCCTCGGAGGGGTGAACGAAGGTCCCCTCGGGGGTGATGGGCAGCCCGGCGTGGACGTAGATGGCGTGCTCGTCCTCGTAGAAGTGCGGGAGCTCGCGGAGCCAGCGCGCGACCGACGGCGGGAAGAAGTCGGCCGCGACCATGCGCTCGATCTGCTCGAAGGTCGGCGCGGTCCCGGGCGGCGAGGTCGACTCACCGAGGAACGACTCCATCGTCTGCAGGCAGCCGTTGCCGACCGGCATCACGAAGTCCGACCACTCGCCGTCCATCACCTTGCCCCAGGCGTCCTCGTGGTTGCCGCGCAACATCACGAGCCGCGCCGGGGTGTGGAGCGGCAGGACGTTCATCAGGAAGTCCACGACGCCGGCGGAGTCCGGCCCGCGATCGAGGTAGTCCCCGAGAAACACCATGGTGTCGTCGGCGTCGGGCCGTGGCATGCGGGCGAGGACGGCCTCGAGCGCCGCGAGATCCCCGTGGATGTCCCCGATGACGAAGGTGCGGCGGCTGCTCATGGCGCGAACCTAGCATCGAACCGCCGATACTTTCGAGTCGTCTACCACGGACTGAAACGGCAGGTCTTCGACCGATACCCGGGGGCTGCGCCCCGCACCCCGCGAAGAAAGCCCCGAAAGGGCCGCCTGGCCAGACGCGAAGCGGGCCAGGCGGTGGCGAAACGAACAGGCGGCGGGGGCGGGACGCCCACACTCCCAGTGCGGGCTCCCTGCGGCCAGCTGCTCATGGCGCCAACCCGGCATCGAACCGGCGATGCTCTCGAGTCGTCTCCCACGGACAGGCTCCGCGGTGCGGGCGGGACGCCCACACTCTCAGTGCGGGCTCCCTGCGGCGGACTGCGCATCGGGCGCCAGCGACGACCCCGGGGCCCGCCCTGCCGTCGCTTCAGGTCGGCTCAACCATCATCGAGATGGTCCGGCCTTGGTGGCTCGGCGGCGTCGTGATGCGCGCGATCTCTCCGAGGGCCTCCTCGAAGTGCGCCTTCATCAGCGCCACCCAGCGCTCGGGGTAGGCGTGCTCGCGGCCGCGCATCCGCATCACGAAGCGCACCTTGTCGCCGCGCTCGAGGAACTTGCGCGCGTTGGACAGCTTCGTCTCGAGGTCGTGCTCGCCGGTCTTCGGACGGAACTGGATCGTCTTGATCTCGGGCGAAGCGCTCGTGGTGGCCTTCTTCGACCGCTGATACTTGTACTTGCCGTAGTCCATGATCCGGCAAACCGGCGGCCGGGACTGCGGCGCGACCTCGACCAGATCGAGCCCCCGCTCATTCGCGAGCGCGCGCGCCTCGTCCGGGTTCATGATGCCCATCTGCTCGCCGTTCTCGTCGATGACCCGGAGCTCGTGAAAGCGGATCCGGTGGTTGACGCGGAGCTCGTCCTCGCCAGGCATCGTTTGGTCGTCGCGGAATCTCCGTCCCATGTTTCTCCTGAGCTTGTGATCTTCGTGCCGGACCCGCGTCGACCCCAGAGGCCGTGCCGCCGGCGCGCCCTGGCCGCGATTCCTCTCGCGACCACGTCGCCCGGCGTCCAGTTGCCAAGCCCACGACCGTGGACAGGGAGGCGGGACGCCCGGTGATGACGGGGTATGATGCCCGCCGCGGGGCTCCATGACAAGGTTGGCGTCGCGTCGACGCGTTCGGATCGGCGTCGCGGCGCTTGTGCGCCGCCGCGCACGTGCTATCCAGAGCCGGTGCTCACCGCCCTCCTGTTCGGCCTCATCATGGGCTTTCTCGGCGCCATCCCCGTCGCGGGGCCGGTGTCGGCCATGGTCATCGAGCGCGCCCTCGATCGCCGCTTCCTCGCCGGGCTGCTGCTCGCCATCGGCTCCGCGATCGCCGAGGGGCTCTACGCCTTCCTCGCCATCCTGGGGTTCTCGGCCTTCGCCGACCTCCCGTGGGTCGCGGCCGCGTCCAAGGCGGTCGCCGGCGTCGTGTTGATCGGTGTAGGCCTGTCCTTCGCCCTGCGCCGCGCGCCTCCCGCCGGGGCCGACGACCACCGCACGATCCCGCCGCCCGAGGACGGCACCCTGTGGCGGCAGTGGTTCATCGGCTTCTCGGTGACGGTGGTGAACCCGACCCTGCTCGCGACCTGGGGCGCCGCCGCCTCGATGCTGGTCGCGTCCGAGTGGGTCACCCTGGAGCCCATCACCGGCGTGCCCTTCGGCCTCGGCGTGATGCTCGGCGCCTCCGCGTGGTTCGCGCTGCTGATCATGATCGTCAAGCGCTTCACGCGCGACATCAAGCCGTCATCGGTGCGGCGCATCATCAAGTGGATAGGCTGGCTCCTGGTCGGGCTCGGCGGGTGGATGCTGATCCTGTTCGTCCGCGCCTTGTGACCCCGCGCGCCGCGGCGCGCGCCGCGGCGCCTATGGCACCGCAACACGATCGTTGCAATCGCGCGCGCGGTGGGTTTCCTTCCCGCGTCGGCGCGGTCCTACGCCGCGAGCGAACCCGGGCCCCGGTGTGGGCCCTCTCCCCAGGAGATCCCATGACATCGCGCGCAACGCTGGTGTGCTCTGCCTTCGCGTTCGCCCTCGCCGTCGGCGCCGCTTGCGGTGGCGACTCGGGCGGCACGACCTCCCCCAACGACTACCCCGCGCAGTGCTCGGACAGCGCCAAGAGCGCCGGCGAGTCCGACGTCGACTGCGGCGGCCCGTGCGCCCCGTGCCGCAACGGCCTGAGCTGCGTCAACCCGCCGGACTGCGCGTCGCAATACTGCGGCGCCGGCTACCTCTGCTGGCCCGCCCAGTGCGGCGACGGCAACCAGGGGCTGACCGAGACCGGCGTCGACTGTGGCGGCTCGTGCCCGGCTTGCCTCGGCGACGCCTGCGCCCAGAACTCCGGCTGCGTCACCGGCTTCTGCGACGGCGACGTCTGCGGCACACCGACCTGCGACGACGGCCAGAAGAACGGCAAGGAGACCGGCGTCGACTGCGGCGGCGGCGTCTGCGGCGCGTGCGCCGACGGCCAGACCTGCCTCATCCACCCCAACTGCGTCAGCGGCTTCTGCAACCCGGCCGGGCTCTGCGCGGCCCCGAGCTGCACCGACGCCGTCAAGAACCAGAACGAGACCGACGTCGACTGCGGCGGGGACTGCGGCCCGTGCGCCGACGGCCAGACCTGCCTACAGCCGATCGACTGCCAGAGCACCAAGTGCAGCAACGGCACCTGCGGCGCCCTCGGCGCGAGCTGCGCCAACGGCCAGAAGGACGACGACGAGAGCGACGTCGACTGCGGCGGGGCGTGCGGTCCGTGCGGCTACGACAGGTCCTGCGGCGGCCCGGCCGACTGCCGCTCGGGGCTCTGCGACAGCGGCCGCTGCACCGCGCCGGTGAGCTGCTCGGACGCGGCGCTGTCCCCCGGCGAGAGCGACGTCGACTGCGGCGGCAACGACTGCCCGCAGTGCGCCGAGGGAAAGACCTGCAGGAGCCCCCTCGACTGCTTCACCCTCGCCTGTCACGACGGCCTGTGCTCCCAGCCGAGCTGCGACGACGCCTACAAGAACGGCCTCGAGACCGACGTCGACTGCGGCGGCGGCGCCTGCCCGTCGTGCGCCGACAGCCTGCGCTGTAAGTTCCCCTCCGACTGCCAGGGCGGCTCCTGCACCGGCGGCTTCTGCGGGAGCTGCACCGACGGCGTCAAGAACGGCGACGAGAGCGACGTCGACTGCGGCGGCGACACCTGCGGCCCGTGCGCGCTCGGCAAGAGCTGCAGCGACGGCGCCGACTGCCAGACCACCGCGTGCGGCGCCGACAGCCTGTGCTGCACCCCGAACGCCTGCGGCTTCTGCGGCGACCTCACCGCCGAGATCTGCAACGGGGTCGACGACGACTGCGACGGCCAGACCGACGACGGCCTCGCGGCCCAGGCCTGCGCCAACCAGCAAGGCGTCTGCGCCGGCGCCAACGCGACCTGCGGCGGCACCGCGGGCTGGCAGTGCGGCGCCGACGTGCTCCTCGCCCACGCCCCGCGCTACCAGTCGAACGAGGCGACCTGCGACAAGCTCGACAACGACTGCGACGGCCAGACCGACGAGCCCGGCTGCGGCGACTGCAGCGTGGCCCAGGACGACCAGAAGGCCTTCGCGAGCGGCGCCGGTGAGGTCCGCTTCGGCGCCGACTTCGTGACCGTCCACCAGGGAAAGCCCGTGATGGCCTTCACGAAGCTCGGCAACCGCCCGAACCTCATCGTCGCGAGCCGCGGCGGCTACGACCTGCGGTTCACCGACCTCGACGGCGAGCCCGCCATCGCAAGCGACGGCGCGACCCTGTTCGTCAGCTACGTCGAGGACCTCAACAACGGCTCCATCCGCTCGCTGTTCGTGCGCAAGCTCGTCAGCGGCATCGACTACCACACCCTGCTCCAGACCAGCGACGTGCCCGCCCTCGCCTTCCCGATCGCGCTGTCGGTCGGTGGCGGCCACGCCGCGCTGCTCTACGTCAATGGCGGCCAGAAGCTGATGCTCGGCGTCAGCGCCAACACCAACTTCGGGACCAGCTGGGACCACACCGAGCTCGACACCAAGCGCGACCCCCAGGCCCAGGTCGTCGTGAGCACCGCCGGGGTCGTCCACGCGGTCTGGCGCACCAACCAGGGGGCCGGTGAGCTCCAGCACTGGACCGCCGGGGCCAAGGTCCCCCTCGGCGGCAACGCCTCCGACGTCGCCCTCGCGGTCGCCCCGGACGGCGCCCTGCACCTCGCCCTGCGCGACGGAACGACCGTCAAGCACCGGGTCTTCGCCGGCGGCGCCTGGGCCACGGCGACGACCGTCGGCACCACCGACGCCGGGTCCGACGTGGCCGTCGCCGTCGATCCCGGCGGCGTGCCGTACGTCGCCTTCCGCGCCTCGGTCGACAAGGTCAAGGTGATGCGCGGCGGCGCCGGCGCCTGGGCCGAGGTCGTGACCCGCACGGTGACGGACCCGGCGAACACCATCAGCGAGGTCCAGGGCATCGGCCTCGCCGTCGACGCCAAGGGCGTCGTCCAGATCGGCGCCGGCTCCTACGACGCGTCCCTCGCGGGCTGGCGCTACGCGAGCTTCCTCACCGGCTGCCAGGGCTACGGCGACGCCACCACCTGCACCCCGAGCTGCGCGGGCAAGCAGTGCGGCGACAACGGCTGCGGCGGGACCTGCGGGACCTGCAGCGGCACCACCAGCTGCAACGCGGCGGGCCAGTGCGTCGGCGGCTGCACCCCGAGCTGCGCGGGCAAGCAGTGCGGCGACAACGGCTGCGGCGGGACCTGTGGGACCTGCACCGGCGCCACCACCTGCAACCCCTCGGGCCAGTGCGTCGCCAGCGCCGGGCAGTGCGGCGGCGACTCGCTGAACACCTGCCTCGGCCGCTGCGGCCTCTTCAACGAGGCGTGGACCTGCCAGTGCGACGCCCAGTGCGCCACCACCGGCGACTGCTGCCCCGACCTGGGGACTTGCTGCACTGCAACAACGTGCGGCGCGGCCGGAAACAGCTCGTGCAATGGGCAGTGCGGCGCGTTCAGCGACACCCGCGCGTGCAACTGCGACACCGAGTGCGCCGACTACTACGACTGCTGCCCCGACATCGTCCCCTGCTGCGCGCAGTGACGGGCGGCGCGCACCCCTGACCCACCGAGGCCCGCGGCGTCCCGCCGCGGGCCTCGGTGTCTCAGCGCTCGGCGCTTCCCTGCGCGCGGCGGATCGGCGATCGTACCCGAGCGCGCGGCGCGCGCCGGGGGTGGCGATGGGTGCAGGCAACTACTACGAGGGGGCGTTCTACGGGCGGGTGCTCGAGCCGCTCCAGCGGGGGCTGCACGCCGTGGTCGCCCGTGAGATCGCGCCCGGCGAGCGGGTGCTCGACGCCGGCTCGGGGGCCGGCGGGCTGGCGCTGCGGCTGGCCCGGGTGGCGTCGCAGGTGGTCGGCGTGGACCACGCGCCGGCGATGGTCGCCTGGGCCGAGCGCCGCCGAGCCCGCGAGGGGGTCGGCAACGTGCGCTTCGTCACCGGCGACGTCACCCGCGCGCTCGCGGACGCGCCCGACGGGGGTTTTCACGCGGCGACCCTGGTGCTCGCGCTCCACGAGATGCCGACCTCGGCCCGCGGCCCGATCCTGCGCGAGCTGTGCCGCCTCGCCGCGCGGGTGGTCTGCCTCGACTTCAAGGTCCCGATGCCGTGGAACCTCGCGGGGCTCCGAAACCGGAGCTTCGAGGTCGCCGCCGGCCGCGCGCACTTCCGCGCCTACCGGGACTACGTCCGCCGCGGCGGCGTGCAGGCCATCGCCGCCGAGGCCGGCGTCGCCTGCACCCACGTGCGCGACCTCGACCGCGGCGCCCTCACCCTCGTGACCCTGTCGGCGCGGTCCGACGGCGCAGCGCGAGCAGGAGCAGGGCCGCGAGGGTGAGCCACGCGCCGGCCCCGAGCGGGCCGGAGCCGGCGCAGCCGCCGCTCTTGTGGCCGCCTGGATCGTCCGCGGTGTCCCCGCCGACCACCTCGCTCGCGTCAGCCCCGACGGCGTCGGGCTCGGTCGCGGCGTCGCTCGTCCCGGCGTCAGCGTCCCCCGATGACGCGTCCTCGCCCGGCGCCGCGCAGGTCGCCGCGATCGGCACGTGCCAGTCCTGGCCGCCGTTGTTGTCCCAGGTGCCGTCACCGTAGCGGAAGACGAAGTCGAGGGTGGCGACGGCGCCGCCGAGGGGGCCGAGGGCGGCGCAGAACGCGTCCCCGCAGGGGGTCAGCGGCGTCTCGACCGCCTTGCCGTCGCTGAACTCGACGCTGCCCTCGGGCCACAGCCCCTCGTCGGGCCGGGTCCAGTCGTTCACGCCCCAGTGCAGCCAGCCGGCGCGGTCGCCGCGGACGGTGATGACGTCGTCACGGCACGGGGCGCTCGGCTCGACCCGCCCGTCGCTCGGCGCGGCGGCTCCCACGCCGTCGCCGATCCACACGTGCTGGATCGCCGAGCGCGTGACCTGCCCGCCCGCGTCGGTCGCCTCGACGTAGTAGTCGACCAGCACCGACGCGAGCCCCGCGACCTTCACCCAGTACTCGTCGGCGATCTCGTCGGGCAGGATCGCGCTGTCGATCTCGGGGTCGTTGGTCACGTTCCCCTTTGGAAATACGCGCTTGTTCATCGCCACGGCGACCCACGGGCCGACCCCGGCGCCGCCACCGTAAACCTCGTTGACATCGGTCGCCGGGTCGTTGCGGCCGTCGGCGTCGACGCGGTAGCGGAGGGTCACCGCGCCCATCCCCGAGCGGTCGTAGGCGAAGGTCCAGACCCAGAGGTCGGGCGGCAGGACCTTCTGCTGGTAGCCGTAGAGCGGGCCGAAGTTCAGCGCGCCGGGGTTGTCGGGGTAGCGCTGGGGGACGAACACGGTCGGGCCCGTGGCGTCGGCGGCGACCCCGTCGAGCGCCGTGCGCGCGCGGGCGATGGCCGCGTTGCTCGCGACCACGGGCTTGAGCTCCATGTCGAGGGCCTTGCCGTAGTACATGTAGCCGCTGTTCAGGCCGCCGAGCAGGAAGTGCCACGCCTGGGCGAGCGCCCCGCCGCCGCGGTGGGGATCGACGACGTGGGCCGGATCGACCGGGCCGACGGCGTCGTCGGCGCTGACGACCCAGTTCGTCGCCGCGGTGATGACGGCGAAGTTGCGCTCGTCCTCGGCCCAGCCGCCGGGGATGTCGACGCCGCTCGCCCCCATCAGCGGCCAGTTCCAGTTGAGGAAGCTCGGCGCCCCGAAGTCGCCGTCGGCGTTGACCCAGGCGCCGTCCTCGACGTGGACGACGTCGTCGGCCGCGACCGGGTGGTCGTGCAGGTAGCCGGCGATGGTGGACGGGACCCAGCCGCGGGACGCCGCCGCGCCGGCGAGGGCGGGGACGCAGTCGTTGTAGTAGGTGAAGCCGCCGCCGAAGGCGTTGTCGCCGTCGTGGGCGAGGACCACCAGGATGGGGTGCGCGGCCTCGCTCGTGGCGGCGTACTCGACGCCGTCGTCGAGGCCGTAGCAGGCGTAGCCGTCGCGCCAGGACTCGGACTGCGCGGCCGGCACCACGACGATGCTCGCGGCGTCGCCGGTCGCCGGGTCGACGTAGCGGGCGCGGTGCGGGCGGTAGGCGTAGGGGTAGGCGTTGGCCGGGGAGACGCCGCGGTCGATGCTGACGCGGTTGTAGTCGGCCTGGGCCGGGTTCAGCGCGTCGGCGAGGTTCGGCGGCGGGATGTTGTCGCCGCCCGAGCCGGCCACCCACGGGTAGTCGGCGCAGGCCCGGGAGATGTGGCTGTTGGAGACGATCGCCCACTCGAGCCCCTCGGCGACCAGGGCCGGGATGATCCGCTCGGAGAAGGCCATCTCCGAGGGGAAGATCCCCTTGGACATGCGGGCGGCGTCCCAGATGTCACCGTAGAGCGCCTTGTAGGTCGCGATCTCCATGCGCACGACCCGGGCGTCGACGAGCGGCAGCAGCGCGTGGTGGAACGGGAAGACGACGACGTCGAGGCGCGGCGTGCCCTGGCTCGTCGACCAGGCTTGCGCCTCCTTGATGGCGCTGTTCCAGCCCGCGCCGTAGCCGAGGCTGCCGTGGGCGCCGAGGGACGCGATGTTCTCGGCGAGGCCGCCGGAGTAGCTGACCTGGGCGCCCGCCTCGGGGTAGCCGAGCAGCGCCTGGACGGTGCTCTTGAGGCGCCCCTGGTAGGCGTCGACGCGGTCGGCCTTGCCGAAGATCTCGTCGAGGTCGTTCTCGGGGTGGGCCGCGCCCTGCGCCTTCGCCTGCAGCGACTCCCAGGCGCGCTCGTAGCGGACGCCGGTGGCGTCGGGGGCGGGCCAGTAGATCGGCTGCTCGAGGTGCCAGAGCCAGGTGACGTGGACCTGGGCGGCCGCGGGGGCGGCGAGCAGCGCGGCGAGCGCGAGGGCGGGAGCGATGACGGCGGGTCGCATGGGGCCTCCGGGCGTAATTCATCTCTGAGTTACGCCCGCCGACGCTACCAGACCGCCGGGCTCGATCAAAGCGGCGGGCGCCTCTTTGGGCATCGCCGCAAGAACCCCAGCCTATCGACAGAACCGTGCGCGGAAGGCGGCGAGGTTGTGCCGCGGGGGCCGGGGGTCGTAGACGGCGAAGACGACGCGCTCGAAGGCGCCGCGGTTCGCGGGCGCCTCGAGCCAGCGGCCGAACGCGTCGGCCGCGACGACGGGGTCGTTGCCGAAGGCGCCGCAGCCCCACGCGCCGAGCACCAGCGCGCGGTGGCCGAGGGCTCGCGCCAGGCCGAGGACGTGGGCGGCGCGGCGATACAGGATGGGCGCGATCCGCGGGGCGAGGTCGGGGTCCACGGCGAGCGCCGAGCCGGCGTTCGGCGCCGGGGCGACGATGACCGACGCGAGCCACGGCGCGTCGGGGGGCGCGCTCCCCCGGGTGCGAAAGAACGGGACCCGCGGCGCGTAGAGGACGTGGTCGGTGTAGAGGTGGGCGCGCTCGGCCACCGCCGGGTCCCAGAGCTGCTCGCGGGGGACGCGGTTGCGCGCGTAGTACGCGCGCTGCGGGGCGAGGCACGGGAAGAGCCCCGAGCACCGACAAAGGTCCTCCTCCTGCGCCCTGGCGCCGCGGATGAAGCCGCCGCCAGGCTCGACGGCCGAGGCGAAGTCGAGCACCGCGACGTCGGCGACGCCGTCGAGGACCGCCAGCCGGTGGCTGGCGACCTGGGTCGTCTCGTCGCTGACCTCGATCCGCGTGGGCGGCGCCGCCGCGTCGGGGGCGGTGGGCGCCGCCGCGAGCGCGGCCAGCGCGTCGGGGTCGAAGCTGCGGGTCCCGGCGACGGCCGCCGCCAGGGCCGCGCGCACGTCTCGGTCCACGCCGCGCGGGTCGTTCCAGGTGCCGCGCTCGAGCAGCGCGAGGGTCTCGAGGGCGACGGTGACGAGGCTCATGGTTCAGCTCCAGGTCGGCCCCACCCTAATAGGGTCGTTTCAACCCTTAGTCAATCGAGCGAACCTTTTCAGGGCCGTCATCAGCCTCCGAGCGCGGCCTCGATCGCCGAGAGCACGGCCTGATCGTTGGTCGAGAGCTCGCCGAGCGCGCCGAAGTAGCCGTGGAGCTCATCGAGCAGGGTCGTGGCGCCGTCGACGTTGGCCGTCGGGAGCTTGTTGACGATGCCGAGCCGGAGCGTCTGGGGCTGCGCGCTGTCCACGACCAGATCGTAGAGCGAGGTCATCAAGGTCACCGCCTCGGTCTCGTCGAGGGCCGGCAGATCGTACCACCGGGTCGGGGCCCCTGGCTCCCACCACGCCTGCACGGCGTGCCGCGTGTAGAGCAGCTGGAGCGCGAGCTGGGTGCGGATCCACTCGTGGGTGGCGCACTCGCCCGCGCACACGACGCGGTCGAGGAGCTCCTGAAAGCCGTCGGCCGGGTCGGCCGGGTCGAGGCCCTCCCAGACGGTGTTGATCAGGCCGCGGATGCGCAAGAAGACGCTGCTCCAGTCCTGCTCCTGTGCCTTCGTCGTGACCTCGCTGGTCGGCGTCTCGGGCGGGCTGCCCGCGATGATGCGGTCGATCTGCTCGAGGGTGTAGCGCAGCGGGTGGCCGAAGTCCCACTGCACGCACCCCGGGACGACGTCGAGGTCCTCGTCGGTGCAATACAGGAAGGTCTCGTCGAGGGCCCCGGCGCCGTAGCCGTAGCGCATCGCGTCGCGATCGTACGCCCCGGGGTGGGTGAGGCCGATGACGTAGTCCATCGTGGTGCTCGAGGACTCGCCGGCGGTCGTGTGGTCCCAGTCGGCCGACCCGACGAAGTTGTGGCGCAGGCCGAGGTTGTGGCCCATCTCGTGGATCAGGAAGTCGGCGACGATGGCGTTGGTGACCTCCTCGTCGGTCGCGTCGCGGCCGAGCGTGGCGCGGGCCTGGGCGACCTCGCGCAGGCCGAGGGGGCGCTGGGTGTAGACGCTGCGGCGGAGGTAGCGCGCCGGGACCTGCGGCGCGCCGAAGGTGGCGGTCAGCGCCTGCCCGCGGCGCTCGCCCTGGGGCTTGGGCGGCGGCACGTCGTCGAGCACCAGATCCGCCAGGTCCGGGTGGGCGCCGAAGAAGTCGTGGTAGCGCGCGACGAGGTCGTCGAGCTCGCCGAACCACATCACGACGAAGGACTGGACGATCTCGCCGGTCGCCGGGTCCTGGGCGAAGGGCGCCACCGCGCCGCCGCTGCCGGTCTCGCGCCACAGCACGACGTGAAAGCGCGGGTCCCAGGGGATGATGTCGTCGCCGGCGCGCGCGACGACGAAGGGGCGCACGCCGGTCGCGTCCTCGAGGGCGTCGTTCCAGGTGTCGAACACGTGGCGGGCGGCGCCGCTGTACGCCTCGGGGAAGCTCGGCGAGAGGTAGTAGGTGATGGTGTGGTCCGCGGCGCCCGGGCGGATCCCGCCGAGGCGGGCGAGCCAGGCGGCGTCGGGCTCGCCCGCGACCGGGGCGAGGAAGAAGCCGAAGGGGCTGGCGAGGTCGGCGCGACGCGGGGTGTAGGCGGCGGCCGCGGCCGGGTGGCGCAGGAAGTGGACGTTCACCCCGTCGGCGCTCGGGGGCGCCCAGTTGGGGCAGCCCGAGCGCACGTAGCGCTCGTCGCCGGGCCAGGTCACGAGGCCATCGGCGAAGACCGGGGCGCCGGCGAGGGTGTAGCGGTCGAGCTCGTAGGTGCAGGTGTCGAAGACCGCGAACCCGGGCGCGACCACCGGGGCGGCGAAGTCGACGCGGACGCGGCCGTCCTCGAGGGTCGTGTAGGGGTAGCTCTCGACCAGGCCCGCAGCGCCTGCGACCGGGGCGCCGGAGCGCGCGTCGAGGGTGCGGATGGCGGCGACGCCGTCCTCGAGGACGACGCGGACGCGCACCGGGGCGATGCCGGCGGCGCCGCCGCCGAGGCTGCCGATGACGCCGTCGGGGTCACTGCCCATCCCGTAGAGCCAGTCGACCTCGAGGTCGGCGGGCTCGAAGAGCACGGCGGTGCCGTCGGTGTCCCCCCCGGGCAGCTGCGGCGCGGGCGGGACCTCGACGGTCACCGGCGGCAGCGGCGCGGTCGCGGTGACCGGCACCGGCGGCTGTGGCGTCGGGGTGACGTCGGTGTCGGTGAGCGCGGCCATCGGAGCGCTGAGCTCCGAGCCACCGTCGCAGGCGGGCGCCGCGAGGGCGCCGAGGATCGCCAGGGCCGTCCAGATGCGCATCTATCCTCCGTGTCGCCGGGGCGCCTCGCGCGGGGCGGTCGCCGGCCAGGCGAGCACTCTAGTGACCGCGCGGCCGTTCCGGTAGCCAAACCCCCGCGGGTTCCCATCAACGAACCCTGAGGTCCCCAGGGGTTACCGTCATCGGCGAGAAGATCGTGAAAGTTTGGCCGCGACCTGACGAAGCACTGGGGGTGCCACGCGCCCCCCCGATGGGCGCCTGGTGCGACGCAGAACGAGAGACGTCGTCGACTCGCGTCCTGGACACGATCGACATTTTGCAGCGCAGCGAGACCGAGCTGCGCGCGCCGTGGGGGCCATGAGCGAAGAGAGCGCCAGCGGGACCGAGACCTCGAGGATGTGCGTGACCTGCGGGCGGATGCACGGCCCGGGCGCGCGCCGCTGCGGCAGCTGCGGGCAGAGCTTCGAGGTCAACGGCTCGCGCACCCGCCGCGTCGCGCGCGACGCCGACCGCGGCGGGCCGCCCCGCGAGGTGGAGCGGCGACCGCTCGTGCGCTCTCCGGGGCCGGCGGTAGCTCGGCGACTCATCCCCCGGCGCGGGGTGGGGCTGCGGGCGCGTGTCCCGACAGGCACCGAGGCTTAGTCAGGCGGATCGAACGACCGAGACAAGAGGGGGAGCAGGTGGCGAAGAACGGGCGCTTCGACGTGCGCGAGATCCAGTGGCAGGACAACAAGACCTCGATCCGCGAGCTGACCTTCCGCAACGTCCGACGGCGCGCGCCGAGCACCATCGTAGCGCAGCGCCCCGCGGCGGCGGACCAGGCGGCCGACGGGGCGCCGGACACGCGCCACATCGCGGCCTTCGGGGCCGACGGCGGGCTCATCGGGACGGTGCGCCTGGCCCCGCTCGCGACCGAGGCGGCGCGGCGCGGGTGGGACCTCGGCGGGATGCCGACGGGCTTCAAGGTCGCCGAGCTGCTCGGCCTGTCGGTGGCCGAGGAGGCCCGCGACACCCCCCTGCCCGCCGAGCTCGTCGCCGCCGCCTACGAGCGGGCGCGGTCGCTCGGCTGCCACGCCCTGGTGGCGCGGGTGTGGATCGAGCAGGTGATGATGTACGAGGCGATGGGCTTCTATCGCTACCACGCCGGCCACAACGACCCCGAGCGCGGCTTCGTCGTGCCGATGCTGCTCAACCTCCACGACGTGGCGTACCTGCGCCTCGTCGAGTCGCCGCTGGCGCGCCTCGCCGGCCGCTACCTCAACCCCGACGAGCACGGGCCGACGCTGCTCGCGCGGTTCGCCGACGTCATCGCCGAGACGCGGCCGCCGTCGCGCGGGGCCAGGGAGCCCGCGGCGCGCGCCCCCACGGCGCCTCGGAGCAGCTCGGAGCTGGACGTCGACGCCCTGGTCGCGCTCCTCGGCCAGTCGGCTCGGCAGCGGCTCGGGGTCGGGACGCGGCTGCTCGCGCCGGACCTGCCGAGCCGCGACATCTACCTGCTGGTACACGGGACCCTCGGGCTCCTCGCCCCCGGCGAGGTGGTGCCGTCCTTCTACCTCGAGGGCGGGGACGTGGTCGCCGAGACCGCCTTCGCGGCGGCGGGAGAGGCCGTTGGGCTGTCGATCGTGACGCTCACCGAGTGCACGGTCGTGCGCATGACCGCGCGCGACCTCGACCGGGTGATCGCGGCGGATCCGACGCTCGGCGCCCAGCTGCTGAAGGCGCTGCTCGTCGGGACGGCCGCGCGCTTGGCGCGTCACCTCGGGCAGTGGCGGGCCAACCGCGCGCCCGGCCCGGAGACGACCCGCTGGCGCCTCGACATCCGCCGCAGCCTCGGCGCCCAGCGCTCGCGTCTGGTGCCGAAGCCGAAGTAGCCGCCGCCGCGCGGGGCGGTTTTACCGAGCCCTTACCACGCGCCTCCGCAGCGCCGGCTATCTCTACCTCCCAGACCCCATAGTCGAGGAGGTGGGACATGAGAGACCGCTCGAGGGCGCTCGCGATCGCGCGGGCCGCCGCGCTCTTCTTCGCCGTGGCCGCGGTCACGGCGCTGGTGCTGTGGACCCAGACCCGAGAGGTCCGCCGCCCGGCGCGCGTCGTGCGACCCGCGGCGACC
>PHBI01000113.1 GCA_002841945.1 Deltaproteobacteria bacterium HGW-Deltaproteobacteria-14 | reverse complement strand
GTCGACCGGCTCGGTGTCGGCCACTGTCGTGTCGGTCGCGCCGGTGTCGGCCGCGCCGGTGTCGCCGGGCTCGGCGGTGTCGATCGGCGCGGCGGTGTCGGCCGCGTCGGACTCGCCGGTCACCGCGCTGCCGCTGCAGCCGGCGAGGGCGACGAGGAGGATCGCGAGCGGCATGCGGGCAGCTGTACTGCGCCGTCGCGTCGCGTCTCGGCCGCGAAGCGGCTGCCCGTGCACACCCATCGAACCTCATCCCGACCGAAGACCCACCACCGCGCGGCGAGCCGCGCGCGCCGCATCATAACGACCGCGGCCGGGAGCCACAACACGAGACGGACCCCGCGTCGTGGGGTACCCCGCTGCGCGGCGAGGGCTTGATTGACGGTGCGAGGTCGCTAGGGTTCGCCGATAGAGGAGACGTGGCTTTCATCAATGATGTCGAAGCGCTGCTACTATCAGATCCTCGGGGTCGACCGGGACGCCAACGCCGAGTCCATCAAGCGTGCGTACCGCAAGCTGGCGATGCAGTTCCATCCGGACCGCAACCCGGGGGACACGCAGGCGGAGGAGCGCTTCAAGGAAGCGTCCGAGGCCTACGGCGTGCTCAGCGACGCGGACCGCCGCGGGGCCTACGATCGCTTCGGGCACGACGGCCTCAACGGCAACGGCGTGAACGGCTTCGGCGCCGGCGGCTTCGACGACATCTTCGCCCACTTCGGTGACATCCTCGGCGACCTCTTCGGGCGCGGCGGTCAGCGCGGCGGCCAGCAGTGCCGGCGGGGGGCGAACCTGCACGCCGAGCTGGAGATCACCTTCGACGAGGCCTTCACCGGGACCCGCAAGGACGTCACCTACGAGCGGGTCGACCTGTGCGGCGCCTGCGAGGGCCACGGGGCGCGCCCGGGCTCGAAGCCCGAGCGCTGCGGCGCCTGCGACGGCAGCGGCCGCATCGCGCGCCAGCAGGGGTTCTTCCTCGTGCAGACGACGTGCCCGGTCTGTCGCGGCGCGGGCGCGACGATCAAGGATCGCTGCGCTGATTGCGGCGGCGACGGCGTCCGGCGCGTGCAACGCACGCTCTCGGTCCGGGTGCCGGCCGGGGTGGACGACGGGACCCGGCTGCGGGCGGCGGGGGAGGGCGACGTGGCCGGGCCTGGTCTGCCGCGCGGCGACCTGGCGATCTGCGTCCGCGTGCAGCCACACCCGGTGTTCCAGCGCGAGGGGGCGAACGTCTTCGTGCAGCAGGAGATCCCGTTCAGCCTGGCGGTGCTCGGCGGCGAGATGACGGTCGAGACCCTGCACGGTGAGCAGGTGATCGACGTCCCACCGGGGACGCGGTCCGGCACGGTGGTGCGCCTGCGCAACCGAGGCCTCCCGCGGGTCAACGAGATCGGGCATGGGGATCAGCTCGTCACGCTCAACGTCGTCGTGCCGGAGGCGCTCACCGGCGAGCAGGCCTCGCTCCTCGAGCAGCTCCGCCAGGCCGGGCTCTGAGTCGCGCAAAGCGTTTGACCGGGCGCGCGGACCCCTGTGATATGCTGGGCCTCCCAGCGGGGAGCCGACGATGATGAGCGCCTGCGGAGGATCAGCTTGAGCGTGGCGTGTGAGGGGCAGCCGAACTTCGGCCGCTACCAGCTCGTGCGCCGGGTCTCGCTCGGCGGGACGGCCGAGATCTACAAGGCGAAGGCGTTCAACGACCGCGGCTTCGAGAAGGTCGTCGCCCTCAAGCGCCTGCTGCCTCACGTCGAGGAGGATCCGGACTTCGTCCGGATGTTCGTCAACGAGGCGCGCCTCGTCGCCCAGCTCGATCACCCGCGCATCGCCCGCATCTACGAGCTCGGCAAGGTCCACGGCAGCCACTACATCGCCATGGAGTACATCTACGGGCGCGACCTCGGCGAGCTCCAGCGCGGCGCGGGCGGGAACCGCACGCCCGCGCCGCCGGGCTTCGTCGCCGCCGTGGGGCTGCAGGTCGCTGAGGCGCTCGACTACGCCCACGGCTTCGTCGACGTCCACGGGACGCCGCTGCACATCGTCCACCGCGACGTCTCCCCGCAGAACATCATGATCGACGAGGGCGGCGCGGTCCGGCTCATCGACTTCGGCATCGCCAAGTATGTCGGCGTCGAGGGCTCGACCGCGGCCGGCGTGGTCAAGGGAAAGCACGCCTACATGAGCCCGGAGCAGGTCCGCCAGGAGCCCCTCGACGGGCGCAGCGACGTGTTCTCCCTCGGCGTGATCCTCTACGAGCTGCTCAGCGGGGAGCGCCTCTTCCGCTGCGACAACGTGCTCGACACCCTGGTCCGGGTCGAGGCCGCGCGGGTGCCTGACCTGCGCGAGGCCGTGCCGGAGGTCCCCGAGGAGCTCGCGGCCGCGGTCATGGCCTGCCTCGCCCGCGAGCCCGGGGGCCGCCCGAGCGCGGCGGAGCTGACGAGCGCGCTCGCGGCCGTCTGCGGGGGACGGGGCGGCGTCGAACCCCAGCGAGCGGTCGTCGAGCTCTATGCCGCGCGCTTCGACGACGCCGGCGACACCGAGACCGAGGTGACCCTCGACGAGTATCGCCAGGCGCTGCGCGCGGCGGAGCTCGGGGTCGACGAGGCGCTCGCCCGGCGCGACGCGAGCGACATCACCATCATCCCCGACACCGCCGACCTCGCGGCCTACGTCGAGGAGCTCCGGCGCCACCTGCGCGAGGTCCGCGCGGCCGCCGGTGCGGAGGGCGCCAGGAGCCCTCACGAGGCCACCCCGCCTGCTCACGGAGCGCGTTGATGATCGATCGTGACCACGCCTGGCCCGTCCCGGTCAGGCGCACGCTGGACAACGGCCTGCGCGCGCTATGCGTGCCGCTGCCACACCTCCACACCGCCCACGTGCTGCTCTTCGTGCGCGTCGGCTCGCGCTTCGAGGCCAGCGAGGAGAGCGGCCTGAGCCACCTCCTCGAGCACGTGCTGTTTCGGGGCTGCGCCGCCTATCCCAGCACCTTCGAGCTCAACACCGCCTTCGAGGCGTGCTCCAGCGGGCTCGACGCCGCGACCTCGCGCGACTTCACGACCTTCGACGCGTCGTGCACCCCGAAGAACGTGCCGCGCGTGCTGGAGCTGCTCGGGGCGATGATGTCGGCGCCGACCTTCGCCGACGTCGAGGTCGAAAAACAGGTCATCGAGGAGGAGCTCCAGGACGAGCTCGACTCGAGCGGGCGCGACGTCGACTGCGACAACCTCGCGAAGCTCGCGTTGTTCCCCGGGCCGGGGCTCGGCGCCAAGATCGGCGGGCGGCTCCGGCGCATCGAGCGCTACGACGAGGACGACTGCCGCCGCTGGTTCGAGCGCCACTACACCGGCCTGAACATGGTGTGCGCCGTCGCCGGGCCGGTGGACGCCGAGGCGACCCTCGACGCGATCGGCGCCTTCCTCGGTGGGCTGCCGCGCGGCGAGGCCCGCAGCCTCGCGACGCCGACCATGCGGGCCGATCTGCCGGCGCTCGAGTACGTCCGCCACGCGGGCAGCCAGACCGATCTGCAGCTCGCTTGGGCCACCGTGGCGGAGACCCACCCGGACTGGCCGGCGCTGCTCTTCGCGCAGCGGGTGCTCGACGACGGGAGCTGCTCGCGGCTGCGCCACCGGGTGGTCGATCAGCTCGGTCTCGCCTACCACGCCGGGGCCGAGTTCGAGATCTATCAGGGGATCAGCGTGCTGGCGATCGAGACCCAGACCCGCCACTCGATGGTGATCCGTACCCTCGACGCGCTGCTCGAGGTCGCCCAGGCCATGGGGACCGATCCGATCGACGACGCCGAGTTCGAGCGGGTCCGGAGCCGCATCGCCTTCGAGCTCACCTCGGTGCGCGACGCTCCCGGGACGGCGGCGTACTGGTTTGGGCTCCAAGACCTCCATGACGGGTCCGACACGCCCGAGGAGCGCGCCTCGCGGCTCGCCCGGGTCACCCAGGACGAGGTGCGAGCGGCCTGGGCGCGGCACATCCTGATGGGCAAGGTCCAGCTCACGGTCGTGGGCGATCTCGCGCCCCTCGACCGCGCGGCGCTGCGGCGGCGACTCCACCGGCTGCGCGCGCCGGCCCGGGAGGGCGCGATCGCGGCTCGGGCGCGTGCGGCCACGGCCGGATAGCCGATGCTCGCGAACCCGTGGGTCCGCCGGAGCGCGGCGGTAGAGAACTGATTTTGGATCTCCTATAGTCACCGCGCGTATTGACGTGCGGGGGTCGCCCTCGCGCGGTCGTGGGGGCCGCGAACACAGAGACGGAGCGCCGATGGCAGCCAAGCAAGCGAACACCATCCAGGACCTGTGGCACTACGCGGTCGGCAGCGAGCGCAAGGGGCCCGTCCCGCAGGCGACGCTGGCGAGCCTGCTCGCCGCCGGCGAGATCAGCGCCGAGACCTACGTCTGGCAGCCCGGGATGGAGAACTGGGTCCACCTCGGGGACGCCGGGCCGCTGAAGTCCCTCGTGGCCGGCGTCGGCGGGGATCAGCCGGTCGAGGCCTTCGTCGAAGAGGACACCGCCTTCAACACCGCCGACGAGCTGCTGGCGGCGCACAGCGCGCTGGCCGCGGTCGAGGTGGAGCCCGAGGCGCTGCCGACCGCCGTGATCACCGAGGTGGTCGCGGACGACGGCGACGCCGTGACCGGCGACACCGTGGTCGAGTCCGTCGACGACGTCTTCGGCGCGATCACCGTCGACTACGACGAGCCCGAGGAGGTCACCCTCGTCGGCGCTAGCGGGGGTGTGTTCGCCGAGGTGGCCGCGGTCGTCATCGACGACGATCCCGACCCCGTCGCGATTGAGGACGTCGACGAGGTCGACGAGGTCGGCGAGGTCGACGTCGCGGCGGTGCTCGGGGTCGTCGCGAGCGCCGGCGAGCCGGCCGCGGCGGCGAGCGGGGTAGACATCTTTGGTGACGCCGAGGCGGAGGACATCTTCGCCGAGGCCAACCCCGATCCCCAGCCGATCATCGGGGCGGTCGGCGCGCACAGCCGGCACGCCAACTCGGTGCTCTTCAGCCTCGACGACCTCGGCCGCGAGGGCGGCGAGGCCGACGCGCCGGTGAGCCACGATCCGTTCGTCACCGACTCGAGCGGGCTCATCGACATCAAGGCGATCGCGGACAGCCAGGAGGAGCGCCAGGAGTGGAGCGACCCGTTCGCCGTCCCGTCCGGGCACATGGCGTCGCGCGCGGGCGGCGTCGGGATGGTCTCGATCCCGATCGTCGAGCGGCGGAGCAGCCTCGGCCCGTGGATCCTGGCCGCGGCGCTGGTGCTCCTCGTCGGCGGTGGTGTGCTCGCGTTCGTCCTCATGAACAACGAGGTCCCCTCCAATCCGCCCGTGGCGGTGGCCGAGGCCACCACCGACACCACCCCGGCGACCGGGCAGCCGACGAGCGCTCGGCCGAACCCGGGTGACCCCGCGGCGGCTGCGGGGGAGGTCAAGCAGGGGAACGAGGCGGGCGCCGCCGCCGCGGTCGCAGAGGTGAAGGCCGGCGACGAGGCGAAGGCCGGCGACGAGGCGAAGGCTGGCGACGAGGCGAACGCCGGCGACGAGGCGAAGGCCGGCGACGAGGCGAAGGCCGGCGACGAGCCCGGCGCGGAGGGCGACACCCCGGGCGCCGACGCGCCGGGGAGCGACGACGCGATGAAGGCCGCGATCGCCAAGGCCGAGGCCGACGCCCGCGCCAAGGCGGAGGCGGCGGCCGCAGCGCGGGTGGCGGACGCGAAGACCACCCGAACGACCACGCACCGACCCGCGGCCGCCACGGCGCCGAAGGACCGCACGCCACCGCCCGCCGCTCGGGTGGAGATCGCGGAGGCCCCGCGGACGGCGCCGTCGTCCGGGAACACCAGGAAGGTCAACGCGCTCCTCGAGAAGCTGAACAACCCCAACGAGGGGGCCTCGGCGGCGGACACCCCCGACACGAACATGCCCAAGAAGCTGTCGGCCGCCTCGCTGCGGCAGACGCTGCGCCAGAACCGCGCGCGCTTCGCGAAGTGCGGGGCGTCGCTCGGGCCGGACGCGGGCAGCGTCAAGGTCACGACCTCGTTCGTGATCCAGGGGGCGAGCGGCGAGGTGCAGTCGGCGCGCATCGTCAACGGCGGTGGGACCTCCCCGGAGGTCCAGCGCTGCGTCGTGAGCGAGCTGAAGAACACCGTCTTCGGGAAGTTCGCCGACGCGACCGCGCGCGGGCCGTCAGCCCGCGCTGCGCGCCCGCCGCACCGGTCCGCCGGCGGGGTGCGCCCGCGTCCGCGGAGCGACCGTATGGGGGCGCTACGGCCCCTCGGGCGCTCATCGCCGCCCGGCGACCGCGCAAACGCCCGCCTTCTTTCTGTTTGACAGGCCCTAGGGCCGCTGCTAGGTTCCCGCGGCGCTGAACGGCGGGCCGCCCGCGGAGGCCGGAAGAACGCCGTTGCAAGCATAGCCGGCTGAAGCTGGGGAAGATTCATGGCACGCGGATTGATCGGCAAGAAGATTGGCATGACGCAGGTGTTCGACGCCTACGGGAACCTCGTCCCTGTGACGATTCTCGAGGCGGGACCGAACTACGTCATCCAGGTCAAGGAAGCAGGGGGCAAGGACGGCTACAACGCCGTCAAGCTCGGCTTCGGATCGAAGAAGATCTCCCACGTCAACCGGCCTGAGCTGGGCGTGTTCAAGCACGCCGGCGTCGAGCCGAGCGAGGTCGTGCTGGAGTTCCGCCTCGAGCCCGACGAGATGGGCGACTACGTCCAGGGCAAGAGCGTTGGTGTCGCCCAGTTCGCTGGCATCACCAAGATCGACGTCACTGGGACCAGCAAGGGCAAGGGTTTCCAGGGCGTCATCAAGCGCCACAACTTCAAGGGCGCCAAAGAGTCCAGCCACGGCACCCACGAGTACAAGCGCCACGGCGGCTCGATCGGCTCCTCGGCGTGGCCGAGCCGGGTCATCAAGGGCAAGCGCATGGCCGGCCAGATGGGCGACGCGCGCGTGACCGTCCGCGATCTCGAGGTCGTCGGGATCTTCGCCGAGCAGAACCTGCTCCTCGTCCGCGGCTCGGTCCCCGGCGCCAAGAACGGCATCCTGCGCATCCGCCCGAGCGCCAAGCAGCGCTAGTTCTTCTGCGGTGCAGCATGCTCGAAAGGGGCCATCCTGAAGGATGGGCCCCTTTCTTCTTTGCAGCGCAGCATGGGGGCGCGCTGGGGCCGCCGCGCGGCGCTCGCCGCCCGCTCAGCCGTTCCACCCGGCCGCCAGCGCGCCGCGGTAGACCTCGACCGCCGGACCGGCCATCCACGCCGTGCGGAAGCCCGGCTCGATGGTGATCGCGAGATCGCCGCCGGGGAGGCTCACGGTGATCGGCGCGCCGAAGGGCGCCAGGCCGTGGCGCACCGCGGCGGCGGCGGTGGCCGTGGCGCCGGTCCCGCAGGCCTCGGTCAGCCCGCAGCCGCGCTCCCACACGGCGACCTGCAGGTGATCCGGGGCGAGCGCGGTCGCGAACTCGACGTTGGCGCCCTGGGTCCACAGCGGGTGGTCGGTGAGCCGCGGACCCCAGGTGCGGGCGAGGTCCCGCTCGGCGGACCCGGGACGGCGGGCCGGGTCGCGGGGACCGGAGTGGCCCGGCCGAGACGATGCGGTGTCGCGCCCCGCGAGGGCCGCCTGGCCGACGCGAAGCGGGTCAGACGGTGGCGCCATCGACCCGAAGATCACCATGTGGGGGTTGCCGGTGTTGACGCCCGTCGCGACGAACATCCGGTCATCGCAGGGGACCTCGACGTCGATCGCCTCGCCGTCGCCGCGCATCGGGACCCGTGCGCGCTCGAAGGAGGGCGCGCCCATGTCGACCTCGACGGTCGCGACGGTCCCGTCGGCGCCGCGGTGCCAGTGGCACGGCTTGATCCCGCCCGGGGTCGCGACGAGCAGCGGGTTCTCCCGGCGGCCGAGCTCGTCGACGGCGTACTTCACGAAGCAGCGGATGCCGTTGCCGCACATCTCCGGGATGGAGCCGTCGCTGTTGACGAGGCGCATCGCGAGGTGCGCGCCCGTAGCCTCCCCGGCGGTCATCACGCCGTCGGCGCCGACACCGAAGCCGCGGCGGCAGAGCGCTCGCGCCTGGTCGGGGGCGAGCAGCGCCTCGGCCGCCGGCCCCGGGCTCAGCACCACAAAGTCGTTGCCCAGGCCATGATATTTGATGAAGTTCGTCACCGGCGCTCCGTGTCCCCTGGCGAAATGGCGCGGCCGCGTGGCACGTTAACGCTGGCGGCCACGAACTGTGAAGAGAAGGATGTAGACGATGACGCCACGACAGATTGGAAAGGCCGCCATGGCCGCCGCGCTCCTGCTACTGGTGGGCGCGCCGTCGCTCGCGCGCGCCGGTGACGACGACAAGAGCGGGACCCTCACGGTGTGGACCGTGACCGCCGAGGGCAAGGCCATCGGCACCGAGTCGCTGCGCGTCGTCCACTCGGACAGCGGGGCGTTCTTCGCGTCGGGGACGCAGAAGCTCAAGGCCGGCAAGGCAAAGACCGAGCTGCAGAGCCACGTCCAGCGTGCGGCCGATGGCACGCTCATGAAGTACCGGCGGGTCGAGGCGAAGCGCAAGGGCAAAGGGCTCTTCGTCTTCCTGCGCGAGGGGGGCGCCCGCATCGTCGGCGTCAACTCCGACGCCAAGCAGGCGGATCTGCCCGGGATCCTCAGCCAGCACATCTGGGATCCGGCGCTGTGGCACGATCTCGCGCTCGTCCCGGCTCGGCTCGGCGCGGACAGCCCGGTCACGCTCAAGTACTTCGACGTCGAGGCGCGCACGTCGGGCACCGCGACCTTCACCCGCGGCGCGACGACCCAGGTGACCGACGCCAAGGGCGGGCTCGTGACCGTCACCGTGTGGGACATCAGCGGCGCGCCGGGGACGGCCCGCGCGCTGTACGTCGACGGCAAGCGCCGGCTGGTCGGCGTGCGCGGCCAGGACCGCGCGATGCTGCTCAAGGACTGGACCTGGGAGGACGGGACCAAGGCGTCCGGCGGCGACGACGACGAGGCCAAGCCGGCCGGCGGCGGCGACGACGACGACGAGGGCGGCGAGCCCGAGGTCGGGCCCTGAGCGTCAGTGCCGATCAGATAGGGATAACCAGCGGTTTCGACAACGAATGTCTGCCACGGAGGGCGCGGAGAACACGGAGAGCGGACCGGCCTGACCCAATTATGTGGCGGGCCACGCAGGCGCTCCTCCGTGACCTCCGTGACCTCCATGGTGAAAACGGGGCGCCAAGAAACGTACCGGACCCTGAGTGCGCGTCGCGCTGCGTCAATGCGATCAGCTCCGGCCCTAGGGCGAAGCGGGCGGGCGGTCCGGGAGACTGAGGAGCATCGTGAAACACCTCTTCCTGATGGATCCGATCGAGTCGGTCCGCATCGACAAGGACTCGACCTTCGCGCTCATGTACGAGGCCCAGGACCGCGGCCACGAGGTCTGGTACGCCCTCGTGGACGACCTCTGGGCCCGGGATGGCCTGGCGTGGGTCAGCGCGCGCCGCGCGACCCTGGCGAAGGTCCAGGGGAGCCACGCCAGCCTCGGCGAGCCGCGGGAGATGGCCCTCGGCGAGGCAGACCTGGTGTGGATGCGCAAGGACCCGCCCTTCCACATGGGCTACATCTTCAACACCTACCTGCTCGACGCGGTGCCGGCACCGACCGTCGTCGTCAACGCGCCGGCCGGGCTGCGGGCGATGAACGAGAAGGCGTGGGCGCTGCAGTTCGCCGACCTCGTGCCCCCCTCGCTCGTCACCCAGTCGATGGCGCGCATCCGCGCCCTCGCCGAGGAGCTCGGACACATCGTCGTCAAGCCCCTCGACGGCAACGGGGGCGAGGGGGTCTTCGTGGTCCGCGCCGACGACCCCAACATCGGCGTGATCGTGGAGCTGTCGACCCAGCACGGGGCGCGCAAGGTCCTCGCCCAGCGCTACATCCCCGAGATCAAGCAGGGCGACAAGCGCATCATCCTCATCGACGGCGAGCCGGTCGGCGCCATCATGCGGGTGCCCCAGGGGGTCGACCACCGCGGCAACATGCATGCGGGCGCCGCCGTGCGCAAGACCACGCTGACCGAGCGCGAGCGCGAGATCTGCGCCCGGATCGGGCCGCCGCTGCGCGAGGCCGGTCAGGTGTTCGTGGGGATCGACGTGATCGGCGACTGGCTCACCGAGGTGAACGTCACGAGCCCGACGGGCATCCACGAGATCAACGCCTTCGACGGCGTGAAGTTGGAAGCCCTGGTGCTGGACGCGGCGATACGGCGCTGGCGACAATCGGAGGGATGACGCCGCTCCGCTCTCTACCGCTCCTGTCGCTCGCCCTCGTGGTCGCCCTCCCGGCGGTCGTGGGCGCCGCCGAGCCGGACTCGCGCGACCGCCGCATGGTGGACACCTACCGCGGGATGCTGGCCGACGACCCCGACCAGGACTACGCCTTCCGGCGGCTCCTCGAGGTGTCCCACGCGGTCGGCGGGCTCACCGGGCTCATCCGGCTCTACGAGGACGAGGTCGCCGCCGACGCTGGGCGCTGGTCCGCCTGGATGCTGCTCGGGCGCCTGCAGGGGGTGGCGGAGAACGAGGAGCGGGCGCTCATGGCCTTCGATCGGGCCGCCGCGCTGCGGTCGCGCTCGGCCTCTCCCCTGCTGGGGCGGGCGGCCCTGTTCAGGCGGCTGCGGAAGTGGGAGGAGGCGCTCGGCGCCTATGACCAGGCGGTGCCGCTGATCCGCGACCTCGCCGCGCGGCAGGAGGCGCTGAAGGCGGCCGCTGAGGCGGCTATCGAGGGGGGACGCGCCGATCGGGCGGACGCCTACTTCGAGCAGCTCGTGAAGACCGAGCCGCAGAACCTGTTCCTGCGGATGCAGTTCGCGGCGACCCTCGCGCGGCTCGGACAGCAGGAGCGCGCGCTGGCCATGTGGCAAGAGGTCGAGGAGCGGGCGCGGGGGCAGCTCAAGCACCTCGTGATCGCGTGGAAGGAGATCGCGGAGCTGCAGGTGGCCCTCGGGCGGCTCGATGACGCGGAGAAGACCTGGCGGCGCGCGCTCGCCAAGACCTCGACGGGCCACTGGGAGCGCCGGACGTTCATCGACGGGTTGATCGCGGTGCACCGCCGTCAGGACCGGCTCGGCGAGCTCATCGCCGAGCTCGAGCCCGAGGCCGCGAGCAACTACGAGACCCTCGTGACCGTCGCGCGCCTCTACGAGGAGCTGGCCAACGACGCCAAGGCCCTCGAGCTCTATCGCGCCGCGCTCGCGAAGCGTCCGCAGGACGTGCAGACGCGCCAGGCGGCGCTCCAGATCCTCGAGCGCGTCGGCACCCCCGAGGAGATTATCGCCGCCTGGCGCGAGCTCGTGCGCGTGACCCCGGGGGACGCGCGCAACGAGCTGCACCTCGCGGGCCTCTACTTCCAGCACGGCAAGAAGCCCGAGGCGTACGCGCTGGTGCAGCAGATCTCGGCCCGCTATCCGAGCGACCCCGGAGTCCATCAGCACGTGATCGACCTGTGGATGCGCTACGGGGACGCGGCGATGCGCAAGAAGATCGAGGGCGAGTACAAGATCCTGATGCGGCTCGAGCCGCGCGAGTCGGGTCACGTCGTCAGCCTCGGCGAGTACTACTGGACGGTGGACGATCGGGCGCGGGCGCGGGCGACCTGGAAGAGCCTCCTCACGATGGGCACGGACCGCGCCGAGGGGCACTTCCTGCTCGCCGAGGTCTACGCCGATCACGGGCTCTTCGACGAGGCCCGCGGCGAGTACGAGCAGGCCATCGCGGCCGCGCCGGGTGAGCAGCGCTACGCGCGCTCCTACGCGCTGCTGCTCGAGCGCCAGGGCCGGCGCGCCGAGGCGCTGACGGTGTGGGGCGAGCTCCTCGACGGCGGGGCCGGGGTGAGCCGCGCGACGACCCGAGACGCGCGCCAGCACATCATCACGCTGTGGGAGCAGAGCAAGCTCCTCGAGCGCGAGATCGGGCGCCTCGAGGCGGCCTTCGCGTCGGACCCGCCGGACCGCGAGGCCGGTCCGTTCCTCGCCGAGGCCTACCTGTACCTGCGCCGGGTGGACGACGCCCAGCGGGTGCTCGAGCGGCTCAACCAGCTCGTGCCAGACGACGTCGAGGCGCTCGTGGGGCTCGAGGCGGTCTACACGCGGCAGAACGCCCTCGACAAGGCGATCGCGGTCCTCGATCAGCTCGCCCGGGTCAACTCCGCCAACGCGGTCGACTACCTGCACCGCGCCGCGGACCTGGCGCTGACCCTCGGCGACGCGCCCCTCGCGCTCCGGTACGCGCGGCAGGTCGTCGAGCTCAACAGCGTCGACCCCGAGGCGCAGATCCGCGTCGGCGATCTCTACGCGCGGATGGGCTATCGGCCAGAGGCGGCCGAGGCGTGGCGCCAGGCGATGGTGCTCGATCCCCGCAACGACACCGTCCGCTTCAAGCTCGCTGGGCTCTATCGCGACATGGGCCAGCCGCTGCGCGAGGAGCAGACCCTGGTCGAGATCCTGCGCAACGGGCGCGATCCCTCGGACGCGCTGCGAGCCGGCCGGCGGCTCCTGCAGCTGGCCGCCGCGAACGGCCGCCTGGCGGTCCTGTCGGAGATCCTCGAGCCGCTGGTCCTCGCGGGCAGCGGGCGCGGCGTCTATCTGAAGCTCCTCGTCGACGTCTACGAGAACCTGTGCCGGCAGGCGATCTACCAGGAGACGACCCCGTCCGCGCGCGAGGCCGCCCTGACGGCGATCGGCGAGCGCGGGCTGCGCCCCCTCCTCGACGCGCTGGCCGACAACGACGTCGCCGTCCGCACCCGCGCCCTCGACGTGCTCGAGCTGACCCACCCGGCCGGCGCCGCCCCGGCGCTGTCCCGACTGTCCCAGGACAACGACGTCCTGGCGATGGTCCAGGCCGCGGTCGCGCTCGGGCGGATCGGGTCGCAGGCGGCCGTCGCGTCGCTGGCGCGCATGACGGGGAGCGCGAAGAACCAGGAGCGTGAGGTCGCGATCTGGGCCCTCGGCCTGGCCGGGACCGCGGAGGCCGGGCGCGTGCTGGTCGACCGGGTGAAGCGGGCACAGGTGCGCGAGCGGCCGCTCATCGCCGCGGCGCTCGGCCGTGGTCGGCACCCGGGCGCCTCGCCGGCGCTGCTGCTGTTGGCCCAGGATCGCCTGGCCGACACGCGCCGCGCGGCGCTGTGGGGGCTCGGGAGGATCGCCGATCCCGCGGTGACCCCGCAGCTCGGGCGCGTCCTGGTCGCCGGCGACCAGGACGACGCGGCCCTCGCGGCGTGGGGGCTCGGGCGCATCGACGACGCCGCCGCGCACCAGGCCCTCGTCTCCTCGCTCTACGCCAGCGCCTCGGCGCCCGAGGACGCGATCTGGTCGGCGCTCGCGCTCCCGGGCCGTGACGACGCGGACGCCGCCTCGGTCGAGGCCCGCTACGAGCGAATGCTCGTGCGCGATCGGAGCTTCGTCACGCCGCCGCGGCGGGAGCTCTTCGTGGTGGACTACCCCGCGCCCGATCGTGCCCCCGGAGGGCCCGTGGTGGAGCGGCTCGCGGGGCTCGTCACCGCGCGGGTCGGCGCCCTGCTGACCCAGGGGGACGAGGTGCAGACCGCGCTCCTCCTTGACGCGCTGCTCGCGGGCCCGGAGCTCTCCCTGGTCCCCGCCGGGCGGTTCCCGGGCGACGCGGCGGCCAACGCGCGCGCCACCCGGGCCGCGCTGGTGGTCCACGCCGAGGCGCTGATCGCCGTCTGTGACGGGGACGGGCGCGGCGATGGCGTCGTGGCGCGCGCCCTCGAGGTCGCGGCGCGGCTCGCCGAGGAGGCCCCTGGGGCCCTCGAGGTGGACCGGGTGGTGGCGGCGGCGACGCGCTCGCTCGCGCGGGGGATCGACGCCAGGGCCGGGGCGCTCAGGGTGCTCGGGCGGCTCGGGGGCGCGGGCAGCGCGGGTGTGTTCGAGCGCGTCGCCGCGCTCGTCGATGACCCCTCCGACGGCTGGGAGGCCCCCGGGACGGTCGCCTACCGGGTGGCCCTGGCCCGCGCCCTGGGCCGGCTCGCGCCACGGGGGAGGGCCGCGGCCCTCACCCCGTTCCTGCGGGACCGCTTCGCGCCGGTGCGCCTCGCCGGGGCGCGGGCGGTCGCCGTGGCCGGGGCGGGCGCCGACGGGCTCGTCGCCACGCTGGTCGAGCTCCTCGGAGATCCCGCTCCGGAGGTCGCCGTGGCGGCCGTCGCCGCGCTCGCGGTGCAGCCGGCGGCGCAGGCGCGGCTCGCCCTCGAGGCCGCGGCGCGGGGGGGAGACCCGAGGGTCGCGGCGGCCGCCGCAGCGGCGCTCTCGGAGTGACCCGGGGCCGGGGAGGCTCTTCGTCGCGCTGCGCGCGGACCACGGGCACGAAGCCTCGCGTCGTATCGGTCGCTAGGCGGCGGCGTCGCCGTCGTCGATCCGCAGCAGCTGGCGCCCGATGAAGAGGTGGTCGCCTGGCTGCAGGGCCACCTGCTCGGCGATGCGCACGAAGGTCCCGTTGCGGCTGTCGAGATCCGTCAGGATGAACTGCCCGCCGCGCTCTTCGAGGCGGCTGTGGTAGTGGCTGATGTACGGATCCTGATAGAAGTTGATGTCGCAGTCCTCGCGCCCGATCGTCATCGACCGCTTGCGCGCGCAGAAGGCGAGGCCCGTGTGACCGCCGGAGAGGAGCTGCACCACCCGGAAGCGCCACGGTGAGACCGGGGTGCCGCCGAAGACCGCGCCGTCCTCGCCGATCGTCACTGGGATCGCCTTGTAGCGCTCGAAGCGGAAGACCTGCTCCCCGCACAAGAAGAGCTGCCCGTCGCTCAGGGCGTTCGGCGCGTGGACCCGGAGGAAGACCCCGTTGGTGCTGCCCTCGTCGCGCACGTAGAGGGTGTCCCCCAGCAGCGAGAAGGTGCAGTGCATCGGCGACAGCGCCGGGTCGTCCGGGAAGGCGATGTCGGCGTCGGTGCGACCGAGCGAGACGTCCGGCGTCTCGAGCGGATAGGTCGTACCGTCGTTGCCGTCGCCACGGATGAGGATCAGCTTGGGCGCTCTCATGCGCACAACATAGAGGTCGCGCCGAGCGACCGTCAACTCACTCCGCCCAGGGGGCGCGAGCCCGACCGCTGTGACGCCGCGCGGTCCGGGCCACGGGAGGTCGGCCGTGACGGCGCCGGTGGCGGGCCGTCGCCCGCCGCGGTCGCGGGCCGGCGCCGCTCAGCCCGCCTGCAGCACCGTCACCACGATCCACGTGGCGAGCCCCAGCACCGCGGCGACGCCGAGCCCCACGGCGACCACGACGGTCGTGCGCCTTCGCGGGAGCGCCGCGGCGAGCACCTCGGCCTCCGTCTCCGGTCCAGGCGCCGGGGGGGTGCTGATGGTGATCTGAGCCCGCGGGTCGACGCCGAGCGCCACGTCGGGCGGTCGCCGCGAGGGCTTTCGCCCGGGCGCGGTCGAGGCCATTCGCCCGGGCGCGGTCGAGGCCCTTCGCCCCGCCGTCGCCGAGGCCCTTCGCCCCGCCGTCTCCGAGGCCTTTCGCCCCGCCGTCTCCGAGGCCTTTCGCCCCGCCGTCTCCCCCGCCGTCTCCGAGGCCTTTCGCCCCGCCGTCTCCGAGGCCTTTCGCCCCGCCGTCTCCGAGGCCTTTCGCCCCGCCGCCGGGCCCTTCCGCCCGGGCGCGGTCGAGGCCTTTCGCCCCGCCGCCTTGGGGTCCTGCCGATCCGCCGCCGCTCGCATCGCCGGACTGTCAAGCGCGACGCCGCCGCTCTCCTGAATGGTGTCGAGGCCCTCCGCCGGGAGCAGCGCCGTCGAGCTCTGCTGGTTCGGTCTCGGATCGTGCCGCTCCGGGTGCGCGGTCGTCTCCCGGGTGGCGTCCTCGCGCGCGCTGTTCGCCGTCGCGTCGAGGATGGCGGCGCGGATGAGCTCGCTCGGGTGGTAGTCGATGAGGGTCGCGTCGTCGTGGGTCTTCTGCTCGACCTGTTCGCGCCGCTCCACCGCCAGGTCGCGATCGATGCGCTCGAGCTCGGCGTAGACGTCCATCACGCTCGACGGCCGCTTCTCCCTGTCCTTGTCCATCATCGCGAGGATGAGGCGCTCGAAGGACGGCGGCAGATACGGCTGCAGCTGCCGCGGCGGGATCGGGTCCTCGGTCAGGTGCTTAGTGACGATCTCGATAGGGGACGGCGCGTCGAAGGGCAGCCGGTCGGTCACGAGGTGATAGAGCGCCACGCCGAGCGCGTAGATGTCGGAGCGCGGGTCGAGGTCCTTGCCCCGCGCCTGCTCTGGGCTCATGTACTCCGGCGTGCCGCAGACGATGCCGGTCCGCGTCTGAAAGCTGCGCCGTGAGTTCGGGTTGTTGTCCTCGAGCTTGGCGATGCCGAAGTCGACGACCTTGACGAAGTCCGGCTCGTTGCGGCGGTCGGCCACCATGATGTTCTCGGGCTTCAGATCCCGATGCAGGACGCCGTTCGCGTGCGCCTCGTCGAGGGCGAGGCACACCTGCTTGAAGATGTGGACGAGGCGCCGGAGGTCGATGGGGAACTGCCGCTCGAGGAGGGTCGCCAGGTCGTCACCCGGGATGTACTCCATGGCGATGTAGAGCGAGCCGTCCTCGGTCTGGCCAAAGTCGATGATCTGTACGCAGTTCGGGTGGTTGAGGCGGCTCGCCGCGCGCGCCTCGCGCTCGAAGCGTTGGGTCAGCTCGGGGTCTCCGAGGAGGTGGCGGTGCAGCAGCTTGATGACGATCTGCTTGCCGAGCGCCACCTGCTCGGCCTTGTAGATCGTCCCCATCGCGCCGCTGCCGATGACCTCCTCGAGGCGATACTTCGAGGCGATGGAGCGGCCGATCCAGGGGTCTCGGACGGTCTTCGGCCCCGCATCGACGTCGGCCCCGCAGGCGAGGCAGTAGCGATACGTCTCCGGGACCGAGCTCCCGCATTTCCAGCAGGACTTCACCAGACCATCCGAGCACGCGGGGACGAGGGCTTCATCGACGGAGTCGAGCTTAGCACACTTCCTGCGGCGCGCTACGGACCCCACCGCCGTCGCCGAACGGCCCTTCGCCCACGTTGGCGCGATGTCCCGTCGGCGAAGCCGACATACCCTCCCACCGCGCCAGCGGGGGCCCGCCGAAGGCCACCGAAGCGTCGTACTCGACCATCCTCGAGATGCGGTCGCCGTCGGCGAAGCCGACATACCTTCCCACCGCGCCAGCGGGGGGCCGCCGAAGACGGGTGGGGGGCAAGCGAGGGAGGGGTGCCTGGAACGGTTCACCCATGAGGGTTCCCGCCGCGGGCTGAGCTGAGCTTGCGAAGCGAAGCCTGCGGTGGGATGGGTGAGCCGTTCCATGGAGGCGCCCTGAGCGAGCGCATTCGATCATTCAGAAATAAAAATGGAACGCGGTGCCCCAGGCGGTGACGCGCCCGATGACGAGGTCGATGTCCTGGGCCAGGCCGATGTGGGCGCCGATCTGGCCCGACACCGAGAAGTAGCGCGTGAAGAAGTGCTCGACCCCGAGCAGCAGGTCGATGGCCTGCTTGTCGCCGCTGCCGCCGAACACGACCCGCGCCGAGAACCCCGCCCCGACGAAGAGGTGGGTGCTGTCGGTGCGCGTGACGTTGTACAGCGCGCGGATCGCGAACTGCAGCGTGACCGGCGTGCTGGCCTCGACGCCGGCGTCCGCGTTCGCCGAGATGTGCTTCGCCGTCAGGCTCGTCAGCGCTTGGAACCCCAGGTCGGAGACCCAGTACTTGAACGAGAGCGCGCTCTGCACGATGCCGGACTCGCCGCCGAGGAGGTCCGAGCCGAGCTCGCCGCCGATGCCGAAGGTGTTCGTCAGGTCTGCCGCTGCGGCGGGGCGTGGGGCCCCGAGCGTGGCCAGGGTGAGCAGGGCGGCGGCGGCCGGAGCGGCGATGCGGAGCATGACGAGTCCTCAGTCGGAGGGGGCGCGGACGACCCAGACGCCCGCGAGGCGATCGTACAAGGTCCGTCGCTCGGGGTCTGCGATGGCCCACAGGACGCCAAAGAAGAGCGCGGCGACTCCGGCGACGCGCAGGGCGCACCAGGTGGCCGTGCGGCCCCGGGACGGGGGCTCGCCGTGGGCGTCCACGACCGTCAGGCCGAGGACGCGCTTGCCCGGCGTGCGCCCCCAGGCCAGCTGCGCCACCAGCGGCCACGCGAAGCCGAGGGCGGCGAGCATCACGAGGATCAGGGCCACCGCGACCGGGCGCGTGTTGATGAAGTCGACGAGCTGGTCGATCGGGTTCCACGGCGAGCTCGCCGGCGCGTCGGCGCCGGCTCCCGCGATCGCGAAGGCGCACAGGAGCCACACCGTGACGAGCGGAGCAGCGTCGAGGAGCAGGGCGAGCCAGCGCCGCCACGTCGGGGCGGCCACGAAGGTCCGCTCGTCGTCGGCCCGGCCCGGCGTCGAGACCGGCTTGTCAGCTGCGCGTTCGCTCATGACTCACCGAATGAACACCCGATCGGCCGAGAGTTCAATCTCGCCCTGCGCCGCAGCGGACTCCCGAGCGCACGCCGCCGCGAGGGCCGAATGCTGCACTGCGTCAAACAGGAGATGTGAACTCGTCTCACGGGTTGGGGCGAACCCGCGCGCCATCTTGTGCGGTCCACCGCCGGGGCCGGCCGAGAAGCTCGCGACGCCGCGGGCGATGCAGTCTTCGATGGGGGCATAGGCGCAGACCTCGAAGTGAAGCGCGTCGATCTCGAGCGCGCTGCCCCAGTAACGGCCGAAGCGGCGGCCGTCTTTCTCGAGGTCGAGCGCGCCGGCCACGAGGCGCCCGCCGTGCCAGGCGAGGGTGAGGCGCAGGGCGGGGCGGACGCGGTCCCAGAGCAGCGCGAAGAAGTCGCGGCCGAGGGGCGCGGCGCGCGCGAAGCCGGGACCGCGGTAGCGATCGGCGGTCCCTCGGTAGAGCGCGTAGAGCGCCCCGTCGAGCGAGTCGGGGATGCCCGCGCCGGCGAGGTGGGTGACGTGGACGCCGGCGGCCACGAGGCGGCGCCGCTCGCGCCGGATGGAGGCGCGGCGCCGGCTCGGGAAGCGGGCGAGGAGGGCGTCGAGGTCGGCGTAGCCGGCGTCCTCCCAGCGGTAGTCGACGCCGACGCGGTCGGCGAAGCCGCGCGCCGCGGTCGCGGCGAGATCCTCGGGGGTCGCGCGCAGGAGGTGTAGGCCGTGGCAGCCGCGGGCGCGCGCGGCGTCGCTCGCCGCGTCGAGGAGCGCCAGGCGCACGGCGTGCTGTTCTCGGGGGGTGAGGTCGGCGCGGGCGATGAGGCGCGGCCCGGTGACGGGGGTGAAGGGGACGGCCAGGACGAGCTTCGGGTAGTACGGTCTCCCCGCCGCGGTGGCCGCCGCGGCTTGCGCGCGATCGTCGACGTACTCGCCCCAGGAGTCGCGCTTGGTGTAGGCGACCGCGACCCCGACCGGGGCGCCGCGCGCCTCGGCGAGCAGGGCCAGCGGCTCCCAGCCCGTGCCTACGGCGCCGCTGTCCTCGAGCGCGGTCAAGAACCCGTGGGACTCGAACGGGGTCGCCGCGCCGGCGCTGACGCCGTCCCAGGTCGCCCGGGGGATCGCGCCCACTCGCGGCAGCGCCCGGACCGCGATCGCGGCCGCGGCGCTCACTGCGTGGTCACTTCCTTCAGCCGGATGAGGCTCGCCTCGACGACCTTCTCGAGCGAGCGCCGGACCACGAGGCGCTCGACGGCGCGCCCCACTACGCTGCGGACGGCGTAGGCCAGCTCGTAGTGGACGGTGGTGTGGCCCGGACCGCCGGGGGCGTCGCTGAGCGTGATGGACTCGCGCATGTCCTCGATCTGCGACGCGCCGGCGATCGGGGTGATCGTCCAGGCGAAGCGCCTCTCCGGCTCGTACGCGGTGATCTCGAGCTTGTGCCGGATGGTGCCGCGCTCGAGGAAGAGGTCGACGTTGTAGGCCACGCCGACCGCGGGCGGCCCCCCCTTGTCGCGCGGCTCGATGCCGTGGATCCAGGTGTTCCAGGCGGTGCGCTTGTGCGGGTCGCCGAGGGTGCGCCAGATGGCCTCGCGGCTCATGGGGACGTCCTCGTCGAGCGCGATGACGATGTCCTCGGGGGCCGCGGCCGCCCACATCGTCAGGACGCCGCCGGCGCCGGTGATCAGCCCGAAGACCACGCCGAGCAGGACGACCCCCGGACGCGACCGGGCGCCGTCCTCCCGGGGGCGGCGGAGGTGCGCGATGGTCGCGGCCAGGATGAAGGCCGGGATGACGGCGACGAGCGCCCAGACGCCCGGGAAGCCCCAGATGATCGAGGTGACGCCGACGAGCGCGGCGACGATGATGAGGAAGGGCTTGAGCATCGGTGTGTCAGCGGGTCGGGGGGGCGGGGCGCCGCTCGAGGAGCGGGAGGATGTCGCGGGTGGCGCGCTTGAGGTCGCCCGGGAAGTCGATCTCGGTCCAGGGCAGGTCGTGGACGTGCTCGAAGCCGGCGACGACGTGGGGCAGGAACGCGTTGAGGGCGACCTCGTACTCGACCTCGTCCGCGCCGGCGGCGAGCAGCGCGTCGAGCTCTCGCAGCAGCACCGGGGCGTCGCTGGCGGCGAGCCGGAAGAAGCCGACCCCCTCCCCGAGCTGATCCCAGCCGCTCCAGGTGGAGGGCTCGCTGGCGCGGGCGAGGTGGAGGACGCGGCGCTTGTTCGCGCACACCATCATCTCCTCGCCGGTCCGCACCGCGGCGTCGTCGAGCAGAAAGCAGTTCGCGTAGCGAGACCGGACCAGGCGCCCGAGGAGCGCCGCACCGTAGAGGACGTCGGCGTCCATGACGACGCAGTCCGAGGCGCGGAGCCAGGGGCCGGCCGCGGCCAGGCTCAGGATCGAGCCGGCGCGGAAGCGCGGGTTGGTGACGAGCTCGATCGGCAGCGTCTCGCCCGTCTCGTCGCGCCACGCGGCGACGGCCGCGGTGACCTGCTCGCCGCGGTAGCCGGTGACGACGCCGACGCCGTCGATCTCGGGCAGGCGCGCGAAGTGGTCGAGGTGGCGCGCGAGGAGGCTCCTCGCGCCCACCGGGATCAGGCACTTCGGCGCCTCGTCGGTCAGCGGTCGCAGCCGCTCGCCCACCCCGGCCGCCAGGAGGATCGCCCGCATCAGCGCCTTCCTCTCGCGCCGTGTTTAAAGAGTGCGGTGAGAACGACCGACTGTCCCGGCTGGGAGCCGGCGCAGCGGCGCCGGCCTCGGCGGGTTGCCGCGTCGTCGGCGCCCGAGGGCCTCGCGGCCGCGCGCCGCGGGTGATCGATCGAACCGGGCACGCCCTTTCCTCCTCGGAGATCAGCGGGTCCATTAACAGAGCGCCGGAAAGGCAAGCAAGCACGATCCGGTGCGACCACAGCGGGGGACCGCCGAGCGAGTCTTGACACCGCTCGGGACCGGCCCCGATGATGCCCGCGACGGTGGGCGTCTTGGAGAGGCGAGATGAGCGACAAAGGGTTCTGTCCGACGTGCGGTATCCCGTGGCCGAATTTCTGCCCGATTGACGGCAGCCGGCTCAGCGGGGCCTGGACGTGTGCGAACGCCCCAAAGCCGGTGATCCGGCCGATGGCGGCGGCGCAGATCGACGCGGCAGCGGATACGCTGGAGATGGACCCGGCCGCGCGCAAGGCCATCGCGCCCGCGCCGGCAGCCCCAGCCCCAGCCCCAGCCCCAGCCCCAGCGCCGGCGCCCGCCGCCAAGGCCGCCGAGCCGCCCGCGCCCGAGGCCGAGCCGCTGCGGCGACGCCCGGCCGACGACATGCTGCGGACCTTCGTGGAGAACGTCGGCGCGCGCCCGCCGGCCACGACCCGGGGCGACCGCGGCAGACGCGGCGATCCGCGGCAGGCGGCGACGGTCATCCAAGCGCCGCTCACCGACGAGGACATCCAGAAGGCCAAGGAGCGCGCCGCGGAGCGCGCCAAGGAGGCCGCGGAGGCCGCGGAGGCCGCCGCGGCGGGAGCGGAGAGCGTCGCCGACAAGAAGAAGAAGCGCGACGGCTTCTCCGACACGCAGTGGTTCATGAAGGGGCTCAAGCTCGAGGTGGCCGACCCCGACACGGGCGCGGTGGTCGTCGATGAGAAGGACTACCAGGTCGACGAATCGATCCCCGAGGCCGAGCGCCGCAAGTACACGCTCCGCAAGAAGGGCGAGGAGTAAACGTTCGTGAGCAGCCAACACGCCGACGCGTTCCTTTTCTACGAGGACGCCGCGGGCGACCTCGAGCGCACCGAGATCCCCTCGAACCCGGTCACCATCGGCTCGCGCGAGCTGTGCGGTCTGGTGCTCGCGAACGACACCGTCGGCCCGATCCACGCAGCCGTGGAGCCCGGGCCAGAGGGGTGTCGGCTGCGGCGCCTCTCCCGGGTCCGTCCGGCGAGGGTGAACGACGCGCCGGTGCAGGCGGCGATGCTCGAGAACGGCGATCGCATCACCCTCGGCGACCAGAAGCTGGTCTACGTCGACGCGCCGGACCTGGCGCCGGAGATGCTCCGCCTCACGCTGGCCCGCGGCGAGGACGAGCTCAGCGTCAACCTGCCCGTGGCCGGGACGGTGACCGTGCTCGGCCGCATGGAGGGCGACATCCTCGTCGACGACGACAGCGTGTCGAGCCGCCACCTCGAGATCGAGAACTTCGGCCCCGGCCTGCGCTGGGTGCGCGATCTCGGATCGACCAACGGCAGCGCGCTCAACGGAGAGCCGCTCGACGGTCGCCGGCGCGCGCTCAACGACGGCGACGCGCTCACGATGGGGCGCGTCGCCATCGAGGTGTTCGAGGACGGGCCGCCGCCGGACACCGCCACCGGCGCGATCCAGCGGACGGTCATCTTCGTGAAGGACACCGCGACTGCGTGAGGCTACGCGGGGCCGCCCTGGCGCCGCTGGCCGAAAAGCAGACCTTGTCCGGCCCACGGCGTGCGCCTATGGTGACGGCCCTCTGGTCGCGCCGAACTCCAGCCGGCGCCCGGCGGAGAAGGTGCCAGTCTGCTGCGACGCAGCATGGCCACGATCCACGCCTGGACAAGGGCAGAACTCGGCAGAATGGGTGACAGCATGCTGCATGGCGAGAACGCGGCCTACCTCGAGGCCGTGCTCGCCCGGTACCTCGCCGATCCGACGTCGGTGGACCCGAGCTGGCGCGCGTGGTTCCAGGGACCAGGGCGTGAGCTCGCGCAGGGTCCGGCGCCGGCGGGCGGGCCGAGCTTCGAGCCGCGGAGCTTGTTCGCGCCGGTCGCGGTGAGCAACGGCCAGGGCGCGGTCGGTGGGACCGATCTCTCGGTGCTGCGCTCCCAGGGGCGCATCTTCCAGCTCATCAACGCCTACCGCGTGCGCGGCCACCTCCAGGCGCGGCTCGACCCGCTCGGGCACCAGAAGACCCCCCGTCACCTCGAGCTCGAGCCCGACTACTGGGGGTTCAGCGACGAGGACTGGGACCGCACGTTCTCGACGGCGGCGCTCTACGGCCCGCAGCAGATGACGCTCCGCGAGCTCCACGCCTGGCTCCGCGAGACCTACTCGCGCACCATCGGCTGCGAGTTCATGCACATCCACGACGTGCACATCAAGAACTGGCTCCAGGAGCGCTTCGAGCGCAACAAGAACCACTGCGAGCTCGACCACGACACCCAGGTGTTCCTCTACGAGCAGCTCTGCAAGGCGGAGGCGTTCGAGGACTTCCTGCACGTCAAGTACCGCGGCGCCAAGCGCTTCTCCCTCGAGGGCGCCGAGACCCTGATCCCGCTCCTCGGGCTCACCATCGAGGAGGTCGCGCGGCGCGGCGTCATCGAGATCGTGATCGGCATGGCCCACCGCGGGCGCCTCAACGTCCTCACGAACGTCCTCGGCAAGCGCCAGCGCTCGATCTTCAGCGAGTTCGACGACAAGAGCCCGGAGGAGATGCTCGGGCGCGGCGACGTGAAGTACCACCTCGGCTTCGCCTCCGACGTCGAGACGCGCTTTGGCGACAGCGTGCGCCTCTCGCTCGCCTTCAACCCGAGCCACCTCGAGGCCATCAACCCGGTGGTCGAGGGGAAGGTCCGCGCGCGCCAGGACCGCTACGGGGACACCGAGCGCAAGCGCGTGCTGCCCATCCTCATCCACGGGGACGCGGCGTTCGCCGGCCAGGGGCTGGTGTTCGAGACGCTCAACATGTCGGCGCTCGACGGCTACACCACCGGCGGCACCATCCACATCGTCGTGAACAACCAGATCGGCTTCACCACGCTCCCGGGCGACGCCCGCTCCTCGTTCTACTGCACCGACGTCGCCAAGATGGGGCAGATCCCCATCATGCACGTCAACGGCGAGGACCCCGAGGCGGTCGCCCACGTCGCGCGCATCGCCGCCGAGTTCCGCCACGCCTTCCAGCGCGACGTCATCATCGACATGTATTGCTTCCGGCGCTACGGCCACAACGAGTCCGACGAGCCGGCCTTCACCCAGCCGGTGATGTACGACGCGATCAAGGACCACCCGGCCGTCCACGAGCAGTACCGCGAGCTGCTGCTGGCCCGCGGGCGCATCACCAAGGCCGAGGTCGAGGAGATGGAGAACCGCCTCCTCGTGATGCTCGAGTCGGAGCTCGACGAGGCGCGCCAGAACGGCAAGCCCAAGCGCTCGCCGGTGTTCGCGGGGGTGTGGCGGGGCTACCTCGGCGGGCCCGACGCGGATGTCGCGCCGGTGGAGACCGGCGTCACCGAGGCCGAGTTCGACGCCGTCGTGAACGGGCTCACGACCTTCCCCGACGCGGTGGCGGTGCACCCGAAGGTGGCGCGCCTGATGGAGCGCCGCCGGGCGGTGACCGATCCGACCGAGGCCATCGACTGGGGGATGGGCGAGCTCATCGCCTACGGCGCGCTGGTCCGGGGCGGTCATGCGGTGCGCATGACCGGTCAGGACATCATCCGCGGGACCTTCAGCCATCGCCACGCCGGGGTCTTCGACGTGCGCGACGAGTCGCTCTACCTGCCGCTCCAGCACATGGGGCCCGAGCAAGGGCGCTTCGAGATCCACAACAGCCTCTTGAGCGAGGCCGCGGTCGTCGGCTTCGAGTATGGCTACGCGCTCAACTCCCCGGAGACGCTGGTGATCTGGGAGGCGCAGTTCGGCGACTTCGCCAACGGCGCCCAGGTCATGTTCGACCAGTTCATCTCGGCCTCCGAGGACAAGTGGGACCGCCTCAGCGCGGTCACCCTGTTCTTGCCACACGGCTTCGAGGGGCAGGGCCCCGAGCACTCCTCGGCGCGGCTCGAGCGCTTCCTGCAGCTCTGCGCCGAGGACAACATGCAGGTCTGCAACCTCACGACGCCGGCGCAGATGTTCCACGTGTTGCGGCGGCAGGTGCTTCGCCCGTGGCGCAAGCCGTTGGTGATCATGACGCCGAAGAGCCTGCTGCGGCACAAGCGTGCGGTCTCGCACCGATCCGACTTCGTGGGCGGGGGATTCCTGCGGGTGCTCGGCGAGTCCGAGCTGCCGTCGCTCGCGAACGTGCGCCGCGCCGTGCTGTGCACCGGCAAGGTCTACTACGACCTGCTCGAGCGCCGCGACGCGACCGGCGACGACACCACCGCGCTCATCCGGGTCGAGCAGCTCTACCCCTTCCCCGAGCAGCACATCCGCGAGGCCCTCGCTGCGCTGCCGCGGGTCGACGAGGTGGTGTGGTGTCAGGAGGAGCCCGAGAACATGGGCGCCCGCAACTACCTCCACCCGCTCTTCACCGAGCTGTTCCGCGGCGGTCCGCCGGTGCGCTGGGTCGCCCGGGAGGCGAGCGCGTCGCCGGCGACGGGATCGCCCAAGGCGCATCGTATCGAGCAGGAGGACCTGCTCGACCGCACGTTTCAAACCCCGGTCTCCGAGGGAGCCTGATGGCGACGGAAGTGAAGGTGCCGGCGCTCGGTGAGTCGATCACCGAGGCGGTCGTGTTGGAGTGGCTCGTGAAGCCGGGGGAGTGGGTCGCGCTCGATCAGGAGATCGTGGCGCTCGAGACCGACAAGATCACCGTCAACGTGCCCTCACCGGTCGCGGGGGTGCTGGTCGAGCAGCGCGTGAAGCCCGATGATGAGGTCGAGATCGGGGCCGTGATCGCCGTCATCGACGAGACCGCGGCGGCCCCCGTCACCGGAGCGGACGAGGCGACTGCGACGCCCCCGCCGGCGTCGAGGCCCAAGCCCGCGCCTGCGCCTGCGCCCACCCCTACGCCCACGCCTGCGCCTGCGCCCTCCGCCACGCCATCGCCCGCGTTCCTGACCCCCGCGGTCCGCCGCCTGGTCCATGAGCACGGGCTTCACCCGAGCCGCATCGCGGGGACCGGCCCGGGCGGGCGCATCCTCAAGGGTGACGTGTTGCGGGCTATCGACGCCCAGGCGAGCGCCGCGCCGCCCGAGCCTGCGTCCACGACCGCCTCGGCCGCCCCCGCGCCTCCGAACGCCACCTCGGGTGACGCCGACGGCTCGCGCGAGGAGGTCATCAAGATGAGCAGGCTCCGGCGCACCATCGCCGAGCGGCTCGTCGCGGCGCAGCAGAGCGCGGCCATCCTGACGACCTTCAACGAGGTCGACATGAGCGCGGTGATGGCGCTCCGCAAGACGTACCGGGAGGCCTTCGAGAAGCAGCACGGCGTGCGGCTCGGCTTCATGTCGTTCTTCGCCAAGGCCGCCATCGAGGCGCTCAAGGCCGTCCCGTCGGTGAACGCCGAGATCCGCGGCGACAGCGTCGTCTACAAGAACCACTACGACATCGGCGTGGCGGTCGGCGGCGGGCGCGGGCTCGTCGTCCCGGTCGTCAAGGACGCCGATCGCCTGTCCTTCGCCGGCTTCGAGCTGGCGCTGAACGCCCTCGCCGACAAGGCCAAGAACAACCAGCTCACCCTCGACGACCTCACCGGCGGGACGTTCACCCTCTCGAACGGCGGCATCTACGGGTCGCTGCTCTCGACCCCGATCCTGAACCCGCCGCAGTCCGGCATCCTCGGGCTCCACAAGATCGAGGATCGCCCGGTCGCGGTCGCTGGCCAGGTCGTCGTCCGCCCGATGATGTACCTCGCGCTCAGCTACGACCACCGCATCATCGACGGCCGCGAGGCGGTGACGTTCTTGGTGCGGGTCAAGGAGTGCATCGAGGACCCGAGCCGCATCCTGATCGAGGTGTAGCCAGATGCCCGAAACACGCTACGACGTCGTCGTCATCGGCTCCGGCCCCGGCGGCTACGTGTGCGCTATCCGCTGCGCGCAGCTCGGCCTCAAGACCGCCTGCGTCGAGCGCTACCCGACCCGCGGGGGCACCTGCCTCAACGTCGGCTGCATCCCGTCGAAGGCGCTGCTCGAGTCGAGCGAGCGCTATCATGATGCACTGCACGGGCTCGAGGCTCACGGCGTCACCTCAAGCTCGGTATCGTTCGACCTCGACGCAATGATGCAGCGCAAGAGGGCGATCGTCGATCAGCTGACCGGCGGCGTCGCGACGCTGCTCGCGCGCAACAAGATCGACAGCATCACGGGGCGCGGCCGCCTCGTGAGTGACGGCGCGTCGCACGCGGTCGCGGTGGTCGCCGAGGACGGGAGCGAGCGGCGCATCACCGCGGACGCCGTGGTGATCGCGACCGGCTCGAAGCCAACGCCGCTCCGCGGGGTCGACTTCGACGGTGACCGGATCGTCGACTCCACCGGCGCGCTGAGCTTCTCGGAGGTCCCCGAGCACCTGGTGTTGATCGGCGCTGGGGTCATCGGCCTCGAGCTCGGCAGCGTGTGGCGCCGGCTCGGCGCCCGGGTGACGGTGCTCGAGTACCTCGATCGCGTGCTCCCCGGCATCGACGGCGAGATCGCCAAGCAGGCCAAGAAGGTGCTCGCGCGGCAGGGGCTCGAGTTCTCGCTCGGCGCGCGGGTGACCGGCGCCCGCGTCGACGGCGACGCGGTGACCGTCACCTGGCTCGACGCCGCCGGGGGCGAGCACGCCGTCGTCGGCGACCGCGTCCTGTGCGCCGTCGGTCGGCGCCCCTACACCGACGGGCTCGGCTGCGTCGAGGCCGGAGTCGCCCTCGACGAGCGCGGGCGGATCGAGGTCGACGGCTCGTTTCAGACCACCGCCCCCGGGATCTTCGCCATCGGCGACGTCATCCGCGGGGCGATGCTCGCGCACAAGGCCGAGGACGAGGGCATCGCCGTCGCCGAGATCCTCGCGGGCGGCGCCGGGCACGTGAACTACGACGCCGTCCCCTCCATCGTCTACACCCACCCCGAGATCGCCGCCGTCGGGCGGACCGAGGAGGAGCTGAAGGCCGCCGGGGTGCCGTACACCGCGGGGCGCTTCCGCTACGCCGCCAACGGGCGGGCGATGGCGCTCGGGGAGACCGACGGGCTCGTGAAGATCCTGGCGCACGCCGAGACCGACCGCGTCCTCGGCTGCCACATCATCGGGGCCCGGGCCGGCGACCTCATCGCCGAGGCGGCGCTCGCGATCGAGCTCGGCGCCTCGGCCGAGGACGTGGCGCGCTCGTGCCACGCTCATCCCACCTTGGCGGAGGTGCTCCGCGAGGCGGCGCTCGACGTCGCCAAGCGGGCGATCCACAAGGCGTGACGAACACCGCGCGCGCCCGTGGCAGCGTCGCGACCGCGCTTTTCGCGAGTAGAGGTTGGCGCGAGGGGCGCCGCGGGCGTCACGTCTCTGCGACAACCGAACGCGCAACGCGCGGTTGACATCGAATCCGCGACCCGGGTTGACTACAGCCCGTCGGTCGCACACCGCAAACCGGACTGGGAAGCACGATGGCGTACACACCGATGTACGAGATGTGGCGGATGGTGGTCGAGGGTGCGCCGTTCGACGTCATGCTCGATCTTGGCCACGGCGAGGATTACCCGCTGGTCACCCATCCTTGGTTCTTCGGGGTTCGCATCCCGATGACCAACCGCAACGAGGACGGGCTGCCCTCCGAGGAGGAGGCCGCGCGGCTCGACCTGGTGGAGAACCGCGTCCGCGAGACGCTGCGAAGCCGCGACGGCGTCTACGTCGGCCGCCGCACCGGGATGGGCAACCGCGACCTGCTCATCTACTTCCCGGTGCGTCCGCGCGGGCTCGAGGACCGGATCCGCGCGTCGATCGGGATGGAGATCCTCTTCATCAGTCGGGCCGACCCGCGCTGGGAGGGCTATCAGCAGCTGCTGCCGGGCGAGAAGGACTGGCGCAGCATCGAGGACGCCAAGCTCATCGCCGGGCTCCTCAACGCGAACACCGACCCGAAGGCCGAGCACCACCTCGAGCACAGCGTCGAGACCTCCCTCAACAAGGGCGCCGAGGCGCTCGTCGGGTTGATGGAGAAGCTCGAGCTCGACGACGTCGCGGTCGAGGGCGAGCGCCCGGCGCTCATCGTGCGCGGGACTCAGCGGACGATGCTCGACCCCGAGCAGATCCTGAGGGTGAGCTGGGTCCTCGAGCAGAAGGCGCCCAAGGCCCGGGGGACCTACCTCGGCTGGCAGGCCGAGATCGTGCCGCTCGGGGATGCCGAAGGGTCGCAATCAGTGGTAGAGTCCATCCTAGCGGACCTGGACCTGGATGACTGATCATGGGCAAGACCATCGCGGCGATCCTCGGCGGCGGGCGCGGTGAACGCCTGCAGCCCCTCACGTCGTATCGAGCCAAGCCCGCCGTACCGATAGCGGGCAAGTTCCGGCTCGTCGACATCCCGATCTCGAACTGCCTGAACGCCGATATCCACGATATCTTCGTGCTCACGCAGTACCTGTCGGCGTCGCTCAACCGGCACGTCGCCCAGACCTACCGGTTCGACGTGTTCCGCGCGGGCCAGGTGACGGTGCTCCCCGCCGAGCAGGCCGGGACCGGTCAGGACGGCTGGTACCAGGGCACCGCGGACGCCGTGAGAAAGCAGCTCCTGCGGCTCGAGGCCGAGGACGACGACGACATCCTCGTGCTCGCCGGCGACCAGGTCTACATGATGGACCTGCGCGACTTCGTCGAGCAGCACCGCGCGAGCGGGGCCGAAGTCAGCATCGCCGCGACCACCTGCAGCCGCGAGCAGGCGCGCGCCTTCGGCGTGATGAAGGTCGACGCCGACAACATGATCCTCGAGTTCGCCGAGAAGCCTCAGGAGGACGCGCTCCTCGACGCCTTCGCGGTGCCGGGGCTGAAGGCCCCCCACACGCACCTCGCGTCGATGGGCATCTACCTCTTCCGCTTCAAGGCCCTCGCCGAGCTGCTCGACGTGGACAGCCGCGACGACTTCGGAAAGCACGTCCTCCACACCGCCCTCGAGCGCTTCAAGCTCCACGCCTACCCGTTCACGGGCTACTGGGAGGACGTCGGGACCATCGCCAGCTACCACCGGGTCAACCTCGAGCTGACCGACCCGGTCCCGGCCCTCAACCTCTTCTCGGACGCGCATCGGCTCTACTCGCGCCAGCGCTTTCTGCCCCCGGCGAAGGTCGGCGAGGCGCTGGTGCAGCGCGCGCTCCTGTGCGACGGCGCGATCATCGGCGACGGCGCCACGGTGCGGAAGTCGGTCATCGGGATCCGCATGGTCATCGGCCCCGGCTGCACCCTCGAGCGCGTCGTCTGCAACGGCGCCGGCGGCTACGACTTCGAGCAGCCCCACCCAGCCGGCTCGATCCCCCTCGGGATCGGCGAGTTCTCGATCCTGCGCAACGCGATCGTCGACCGCGACGCGCGGATCGGGCGCGGGGTGCGACTGCTCAACGAGCGCAACCTCGACAGCTACCAGGACGAGTACATCCGCGTGCGGGGCGGGGTCATCGTGGTCCCGCGGCGGGGAACGGTCCCGGACGGCTACACCTTCTAAGGGCCCGCGCTCGTTGCGAGTGGCCGCTCGCGCGAGTAGGCTGCGACCGCGCCGCGGTCGCGGTCGGCGCGCAGACCACCCTTGGGAGCCGTCATGCTGAAGCTCGCCGTCCCCTCCGCCCTGCTGCTGCTGCTGTCGCTCGTCGCCACCGCGGCGGCGCAGCCGGCCCCCGAGCTGTCCCAGGAGGTGCGGGTCACGGCGCTCGGCGGCGCGACCCTCAAGGCGCCCGCCTGGAAGTCGGTGCGCAGCGACGAGGCGGTCGCGGTGCTCGAGCAGGCCCCGGATCCGGCCCAGAAGCGGCCGTTCCACGTCCTGATGGTCGCCCTCGAGGAGGGCCCGTCGGCTGGCGCCGCGGTCCCGTGGGACAAGATCAAGGAGAACGTCGTGACGGCGGCGACCCGCACCGGGCGCTCGCTGTCGCTCGAGCTCGGCGACGCCTGGAGCGGCGCCAAGGGCTTCGAAGGGCGCTACATGAGCGGCAGCTTCCGCGGGAGCGAGGAGCAGCAGGTCGGGCTCGAGCTCCTCGCCCTGGTCAAGGACGGCAAGCTCCTCACGGTGAGCCTGGTCAGCGAGTCGGTCACCGCGGACACCCGCGCGATCCTGCAGGCGGTCGCCGCCACCGCGGCGCTCGGGGGCTGAGGCGCGATGCGGGTCGAGATCATCGCGATCGGCAACGAGCTCCTCAACGGAGACCTCGCCGACACCAACACCGCCCGCCTCGCCGGCTGGCTGCGCCGTCAGGGGCTGGCGGTGCGCCGCGGGCAGACGGTCCCGGACCGGCTCGACGCCATCGTCGAGGCGTTCGGTCGCGCCGCTGTCGCCGCCGATCTGGTGCTGGTGACCGGGGGGCTCGGGCCGACGAGCGACGACATCACGATGGAGGCGGCGGCGGCCTTCGCGGGCGAGCCCCTCGAAGAGGACGCGCCGACCCTCGCGCGGCTGAAGGCGCGCTTTGCGGACCGCGGCTACCCGTTCACGGCGAACAACGCGCGGCAGGCCCTCGTCCCGCGCGGGGCCGTGGCGCTCGACAACCCCGTCGGCACCGCGCCGTGCGTGCTGCTCGAGGGGCAGGGCGCGACCTTCTTCTTCTTCCCCGGCGTCCCGCGCGAGCTCGAGCACCTCATCCACCTGCACCTGGCGCCGTGGGTGGCCGCGCACGCGGATGTTCGTCCCTATCGGAGCATCCTGCTCAAGACCTTCGGGAAGACCGAGTCATCGGTCGCCACCGAGCTCGCCGCGCTGCCGCTGGACCCCCGGGTCCACATCGCCTACCGCGCCCACTTCCCGGAGATCCGCGTGAGCTTTCACGCCGACGAGGGGGACGCGGCGGTGGCTGACGCGCTGCTCGCCGAGCGGCGCGAGGTCGCCCGCGCGGCGCTCGGCGCGCTGATCTTCGCCGAGGACGAGGCCACCAGCCTCGTCGACGTGGTCGCCGCGCAGCTCACCGCGCGCGGCGAGACCCTCGTGACCGCCGAGTCCTGCACCGGCGGGCTGGTCGCGGCGATGTGTACCGACGTGTCGGGCTCCTCGCGGTGGTTCCTCGAGGGCGCGGTCACCTACTCGAACGCCGCCAAGACGCGCACCCTCGGCGTGCCGGAGGCCCTGCTCGCGCAGCATGGCGCGGTCAGCGAGGCCGTCGCCCGGGCGATGGCCGAGGGGGCTCGGGAGCGCTCCGGCGCAACCTGGGCGGTCGCGGTGACCGGCGTCGCAGGGCCGACCGGCGGGAGCCCCGACAAGCCGGTCGGCACCGTCCACTTCGCCCTGGCCGGGCCAGACGGGACCCGGCACGCGCGGCGCCGCTTCCCCTTCGATCGCGAGGGCAACCGCATCGTGAGCGCCTGGACGGCCCTCGACCTCGTCCGCCGGGCGATGATTTGACGCTCGCTCGCTCGGGGGCGCTTGGTGGAGCACCTCACGCATCCGACGCACGCGTTCTGTACTTGACATCCGTACAGTAGTGGGCGACGAAGTCGATACACATCTACCCCCGACCCGCCGACGCGGCTCGCGGGGAGTGGCCCAGTGATCCACTCTCCCCAACTCCCCATAGGAGAAACCAGCATGAGCACCCGGGAGATCCCCCGCGAAAAGTCCATTGAGCTCGCCGTCTCCGCCATCGAGCGGCAGTTCGGCAAGGGCAGCATCATGCGGCTCGGCGAGAACGCCCTCGTCGGCGACGTGCCGGTCATCTCGACGGGATCCCTGCCGCTCGACATCGCGCTCGGCATCGGCGGCGTGCCCAAGGGGCGCATCGTCGAGATCTTCGGGCCGGAGTCCTCGGGCAAGACGACCCTCGCGCTCCACATCGTGGCGAACGCCCAGGTGGGGGGCGGGGTCGCGGCCTTCGTCGACGCCGAGCACGCGCTCGACGTGGGCTATGCCCGCAAGCTCGGGGTCAAGACCGAGGATCTGCTCATCTCCCAGCCCGACTACGGCGAGCAGGCGCTCGAGATCGCCGACATGCTGGTGAAGTCGAACGCCATCGACGTCCTCGTCGTCGACTCGGTCGCGGCCCTCGTTCCGAAGGCCGAGCTCGAGGGTGAGATGGGTGACAGCCACATGGGCCTCCACGCGCGCCTTATGTCGCAGGCGCTGCGCAAGCTCACCGGCAGCATCTCGAAGAGCCACACCTGCGTCATCTTCATCAACCAGATCCGTAACAAGATCGGGGTGATGTTCGGCAACCCCGAGACCACGACCGGCGGCAACGCGCTGAAGTTCTACGCGTCCGTGCGGATGGACATCCGGCGCATCGGCTCGATCAAGAACGGCGACGAGGCCATCGGCAACCAGACCAAGGTCACGGTGGTCAAGAACAAGATGGCGCCGCCGTTCAAGAAGGTGACCTTCGACATCATGTACGGCGAGGGCATCAGCCGCGAGGGCTCGATCATCGACGAGGGCGTCAAGATCAACATCGTCGAGAAGTCCGGCTCGTGGTTCTCGTACTCGGGTGAGCGCCTCGGCCAGGGCCGGGAGAACGTCAAGACCAAGCTGCGGGAAGAGCCCGAGCTCGCCGCGCGGATCGAGGCGGCCATCCTCGAGCACTTCGGCCTGAAGCGACCGGCCGCGGCCGGGGAAGAGAACGCCGCCTGAGGCGGGGCAGGGGGCGCGCCGTGTGACGGCGCGCTCTCGCCTTCCGCAGCGGACGGACGCCGGTGAGGCGGGCGCGGGTCGGGGCGAAGGTCCCGGCTCGGGGCCCGCCTCGGCGCGTCTGGCGGCGGGCGCCGAGGTGGGCCTGCGACGCGCATGCGGAGCGCCAAGACCCGCGATCGAAACGGAAAATCCGTGTTGACCTCGCGCCGGGTGCTGCGCCAACGTGTGCCGCCCCGACCGGGAGGACCCCCATGGCCATGCGTGCCGCGACCGAGATCCGTAAGGCGTTCATCGACTTCTTCGCCGAGCGCGGCCACCGCGTGGTGAAGAGCTACGCGCTGATCCCGCCCAACGACCCGACGCTCTTCTTCGTCAACGCCGGGATGGTCCAGTTCAAGGACGTGTTCGTCGGCGAACGGCAGGTCGACTACGCCACCGCGACCTCCTCCCAGAAGTGCCTCCGGGTCAGCGGCAAGCACAACGATCTCGAGAACGTCGGGCGCACCGCGCGCCACCACACGTTCTTCGAGATGCTCGGGAACTTCAGCTTCGGCGACTACTTCAAGAAGGACGCGGTCGCCTACGCCTGGGAGTTCCTGACCGAGGTCGCGGGTCTGCCCGTCGACAAGCTCCACGTCTCGGTGCACCCCGACGACGACGAGGCCTTCTCGCTGTGGCGCGACATGATCGGGGTCCCGGTCGAGCGCATCCACCGGGATCCATCGAACTTCTGGTCGATGGGCGACACCGGCCCCTGCGGCCCGTGCTCGGAGATCCACATCGACCTCGGGCCGGAGATGTCGGGCGGCAAGGTGGACGTGGCCTACGGCGAGCCCGAGGGGGACGAGCGCTACCTCGAGCTGTGGAACCTCGTCTTCATGCAGTTCGACCGCTCGGCGGACGGCGTCCTCACGCCGCTCCCCAAGCCGTCGATCGACACCGGGGCCGGGCTCGAGCGCCTCACCGCGGTGCTGCAGGGTAAGCTCAACAATTACGACACCGATCTCTTCATGCCGATCATCGAGCAGGTGGCCGCGCGCGCCGGGGTCACCTACCGCACCAACAGCGAGATCGACGTCGCTTTGCGGGTGATCGCCGACCATAGCCGCGCGGCCGCCAACCTCATCGCCGACGGCATCTACCCCGACAACGAGGGCCGGGGCTATGTGTTGCGGCGCGTCATGCGGCGCGCGATCCGCTTTGGCCGCATGATCGGGCTCACCGAGCCGTTCCTGGTCGACACCACCAAGACGGTCATCGATCTGCTCGGAGACGTCTTCCCCGAGCTCGTGGCCAGCGCCGACACGATCCACCGCATCGTCCTGCAGGAGGAGAAGCGCTTCGGGCGGACCATCACCGCGGGACTCAAGCGCCTCGGTGAGGAGGTCGAGCGCCTCGCCGGCGGCGACGTCAAGGTCCTCGACGGGCGCGTCGCCTTCGAGCTCTACGACACCCACGGCTTCCCGCCCGATCTGACGGGGCTCATCCTCGCCGAGCGGGGCTTCAGCTACGATCACGAGGGCTTCGACGTCGCGATGGAGGAGCAGCGCGAGCGCGCGCGCGCCGCGAGCAAGTTCGGGACCGGTGATCTCAGCGTTTATCAGGAGCTGGTGGACGGCGGCGTGAGCCCGACCACCTTCCTCGGGTATCGCGGCGACACCTCCGAGGCCACGGTGCTCGCGCTGCTGGTCGATGGGGCGTCGGTGCCCATGGCCGCCGCGGGGCAGCGGGTCGAGATCGTCCTCGACGAGACGCCGTTCTACGCCGAGTCCGGCGGACAGGTCGGCGACACCGGGGTCATCGTCGGCTTCGGCGCCGAGCCGGCGCGGCTCACCGTCAGCGACACCCAGAAGCCCTACGGCGACGTCTACGTCCACGTCGCGTTGGTCGACGAGGGGGTCGTCAAGGTCGGCGATCGCGTCGCCGCGAGCGTCGACGCCGAGGCGCGCGACGCGACGCGCAAAAACCACAGCGCCACCCACTTGATGCACGACGCGCTGCGCAAGGTCCTCGGCGAGCACGTGCGGCAGCGCGGCTCGATGGTCGGGCCGACGCGGCTGCGCTTCGACTTCAGCCACACCGGGGCGATGACCGACGAGGAGATCCGCCAGGTCGAGCACCTCGTCAACGCCCACGTCTTCGCCAACGAGCCGGTCACGACCGACGTCATGTCGATGGACGCGGCGATGGACAAGGGCGCCATCGCCTTCTTCGAGGAGAAGTACGGCGACGAGGTGCGGGTGCTCAGCGTCGGCAGCGAGTCTGTCGAGCTCTGCGGTGGGACGCACGTCCGCGCGACCGGCGACATCGGGCTGCTCAAGATCGTCAGCGAGACCGCCATCTCGTCGGGCGTCCGGCGCGTCGAGGCGGTCACCGGGATGAACGCGCTCGAGTGGGTGCAGCAGCGCGACGCGGTGCTGCGGGCCGCGGCGGACGCGCTCAACGTCGGCGTCGAGAGCGTGGTGGAGCGCGTGGGCAAGCTCCTCGAGGACCGCAAGGACCTCGACCAGCGGCTCCAGGACGCGAAGCTCCAGGCGCGTCGCGCCGAGGCCGCGGCGAGCCTCCAGGCCGCCAAGCGCTTTGGAGACGTCAAGGCCGCGGTGGTGCGCATCGACGACGTGCCGGGCAAGGACATCCGGGCGCTCGCCGAGTCGCTGCGCGACCAGCTGGGCTCGGGCGTCGTGCTCGTCGCGGGCCGCGACGGCGCCAAGGTCAGCCTCGTCGCGGCGGTCACCAGCCGGACATCGCCCAGGCCGGCGGTTCCGACGGGACCCGCCTCGGCGACCTCGCGCCGCGCTTCTACGCGCTCGTCGAGCAGGCGCTCGCGGGCTGAGCGCACCGCCAGGCGCGCGCCGGTCGGGGCCCGCCGCGGCCGGGGCGGGCGTCCGCCCGGGCATGACGCGGCGGCGGAGGAGGTTCTAACCCCGCGGGGCCGCGCCGGCGCTCCGGCCGATCCTTGACACACCGTGTCAATCCAGAAAAAAACAACCCGCCCATCCACGTCCGCCCATTGGGCCGAGGTCACTGTGGTCCGAGCCGTCCTGTCGCTACTCGCCTTCCTCCTGTTCACCACGGGCGCGTCCGCGGCGTCGTTTCAGTACTTCGTGCCGCACGCGATCGAGCTCGGGGGTGGGGAGAGCGTCGAGACCTACGTCCTCGTGAACGTGGACGTCACCGTTCGGCTCACCGGCGCGGGGCTCGTCGACGCGGCGCTCAAGGAGCTCAAGACACAGCTCCCGGACGCCGCCGCGATCAGCGTGAACGCCCAGGGGCGCGTCGCGACCGTGCAGATCGACGCGGAGCGGGCCGACGATCCGAACGTCGCCGACCGTGCCCTGGGCGCGGTCTACTACACGCTCCTGCAGGCGGGCGTGCGGGAGATCTCGTACGCCGGGCGGCCGGTGATGGCCGGCACCTTCACCCGCGGGGCGCTGGTCCCGGTCCTCCCGATCGGCGCGGCGCTCCCCCCCGGGCGGGTGGCGACGGGCTTCGTGAAGGCGGGCGACGAGCTCATCCCCGCGGTGGCCTTCTACGAGCGGCTGGCGGCGTCGGACAAGAACATCCAGCAGGCGGCGCGAGACCTGCTCAGCAGCGCGGGCCCGGCGACCCGGCTCCGAATCCTCGAGAACATGGCGGCGCTCCGCCTCAAGGACCAGGACGCGGTGGTCATCGGGCGCCTCGACGATCCCGAGCCCCAGGTGCGCCTCGCGGCCCTCGGGCTCCTCAAGGGCAAGTCGACGGCGCCGGTGATGAAGGCCCTCGAGGGGGTCGTCGAGAAGGACCAGGTCGCCGACGTCAAGCTCGCGGCGGTGCGCATGCTCGTCGGCCTCGGCCGCAACGAGTATGAGAAGTACCTGCTGCTCGACAAGCTCTCGAGCCCCGACGGCGCCGTCGTGGTCGAGGCGGTCAAGGGGCTCGTCAAGACCGGCGACACGGGCTTCGCGTCGGCCATCGCCGGCCTGGTGAAGCACCCCAACGCCGTCGTGCGCGAGGCCGCCGTGAGCGCCATCACGACGCTGAAGCAGTACGGGCTGATGGCCGCGTGGCTCGGTGACGCCAAGGTGGCGACGGCGATCCGTGAGCAGGCGGCGCGCACCCTCGCGGACGGGGCGACCGGCACCGAGCGCGCCGCCGGGATCAACTGGCTCGTGACCGAGGGCGCCGCGGCGAGCGCGATCTACGGCGCCGAGCTCGTCGCGAAGGAGCGCGTGGCCGGGACGACGGTCGCGCTCGGAAAGGCGCTCGGGCGCGCCGAGCCGGAGGTCCGCGCCGCGGCGGCGCGCGCGCTCGGGGCCCTCAAGGACACGGCCGGGCTCGAGCCCCTGGCCGCGGCCGTCCGCAACGCGGCGGCGGCGGACGAGCGCGCGCTGTTCACGCAGCAGGCCACGGCGATCATCGGCGTGCAGCCCCTCGACCAGGTCATCCAGATCTCGAAGTCGACCGACCCGACCGTCCGCGAGCTGGCGATCAAGTCCCTCGCGGCCTTCAGTCAGGACAAGCCGAACAAGCGCGCGAACGACGTGCTCCTCGACGCGCTCGCCTCGCGCGAGGCCCCGGTGCGGCAGGCGGCGGCCTACGCCCTCGCGCGCATCCCGGACGACGAGATCGCCAAGAAGCTGGCGACGCTCAAAGACGACACGGACCCCGCGGTGCGGGCGCAGGTCGCCTACGCGATGGGGCACTCGAGCCGGCCGGAGGGTGAGGCGATCCTGGTCGCGTACCTCGATGACCGCGAGGAGGACGTGAAGGTCTCGGCCATCGACGGGGTTCGGGAGCGCAAGATCGTCAGCGCCCTCGAGAAGGTGAAGTGGCTCGTCGGGAACCGAAAGATCGAGGTCAAGCGGGCCGCCATGAAGACGCTGGTCACGCTGGCGACGCCGGGGGATCCCAAGCTCTTCGACATCTACGACAAGGCCATGCTCGAGCAGGACGAGGAGGTCCGGCGCCTGGCCATCGAGGGGCTGGGGGGCTACCTGCGCGATCCCCGCGCGACCCGCGCGATCGGCGCCGCGGTCAGCGACGAGCGCGCGAGCAAGGATCTCAAGCTCTTCGCGCTGAAGACCCTGAGCCAGATGACCGAGCCCGACACCTTCGAGCAGGTGGTGCGCGGCCTCTTCGACCGCGACGTCGACGTGAAGCTCGCGGCGCTCGACGCCCTCGAGAAGCTCGGCTCGAACAAGGCCACGCGCCCGCTGCAGGAGTTCATCCTGGGCGAGTCCGACAAGACGGTTCAGAAGCGCGCCGAGGCCGTGCTCCAGAAGCTGTAGGACCGCACTGCAGCGCAGCATGACAAAGGCCCCGCCAATATTCTTGGCGGGGCCTTGTGCTTTTGCGGTGCGGCAAACCCCTACGTCAGCAGCTGGGACGGCGCGTAGCTGAGCCAGTGCAGGTCGTTCTCGAGCCAGGCCCCCGGCCGCTCGTCGGCGAGGGCGTTGAGGGCGTCGACGATGTCCTCGACCTGGAGCGTGATGGCGTCCTCGAGGGCGCGTGACTGCCCGACCGCCGGGGTGTCGAGCTGACCTACGACGCGGACGGTGGCGCCGGGCACGTTCTCGACCAGGTCTCCCTGGATCTGTCGCGCGAAGCCCGCGAACGTCCGGTCGTTGGAGACGACCAGCACCCTGCCGGTCTTGCGGGCGCTGGCGAGGATCAGGTCTCGGTCGTAGGGCTTGAGGGTGCGCAGGTCGATGACCTCGGCCTCGACGCCGCGGTGCTTGGCGACCGTGTTCGCCGCCGACAGCGCCTGCCAGGCGGCCCAGCCCCAGCCGATCACGGTGAGGTCGCGGCCGGGCCGGCGCACGACGCCCTTGCCGAAGGGGATGTGGTAGTCGTCGAAGGTCGGCATGGCGCCGTTGCGGCGCGCCTCCTGGAGCACCTTCGGGTCGCTCGGCTCGCCCGGGAGCGCCGGCCCGAGCTTCATGCGGTAGAGGCGCTTCGGCTCGAGCTGCATCACCGGGCCGGTGTACGCGGCCGCGGTCCGCAACAGGCCGTAGGCGTCGTAGGCGCACGACGGAATGGTGATGATCAGGCCGGGGATGTTGCCGTAGAAGCCGTCGACGCTCATCGAGTGGTAGAGCGCCCCGCCGAGGACCGGGTCCACGGGCGTCCGGATGGTGACGTTGACCGGCGTCTGGCCGTTGGTCGACCAGTAGAGGTTGCCGAGGTGGACGAACCAGTGGAGGCAGTTGAGCGTGTAGTCGCCGAACTGGATCTCGGGCAGCAGCGCGAGGTCGCGGTGCAGCCCGGCGCCCATCGCGGTGCCGACGATCATCGGCTCGTTGATCGGGGCGTCGCGGACCTGGTCGGGGTACTTCTCGATGAGGCCCTGGGTGACCTTGAAGACGCCACCACGGTGGCCGACGTCCTGACCCCAGATGGCGGCGCGCCCGGACGCCAGGATGCGGTCCAGGGCCACGTTGAGCGCCTCGTTGACCTGGATCCGGGTGGTCGAGCGCAGGTTCACCTCCGGCTCCTCGACCTCGGGGAACGGCGGGTGGGTGTGGCGCCACACGTCGCCGGCCTCGATCGAAGGGATCGGCTCCTGGCGAGCCTGGGAGAAGGCGTTGCGGACCTTCTCCACCCGCTCCTCCATGAGCGCGCCGAGGTTGTGCACCTCGAAGTAGCTCTTGCGCCGGTCGATCTCACCGCGCTCGAAGAGCGCGGGGGCCGGGAGGATGCCCCTGTCGGACAGCCACGCGCCGAACTCGAGCAGGGGGTCCCGCTCGTCGTAGTCGAACTGCCCGCCCGATGAGCTCGAGTGGCCCATGAGCCGGGGGACCGACGCGACCAGCAGCGCCGATCGCCCGTTCTCGAGCACCGACGCGGCCGCGCGCCGGGTGACCTCGTAGCTGTCGATGAAGTCGTGGCCGTCGCAGGTGAAGTAGTCGAGGCCGAACGCGCCGGCGTACTGCCCGTAGTCGCGGATACCGCGCCCGTCCTCGGGGGAGACCGTGATCGCGACGTTGTTGTTGGTGACGATGATGAGCAGCGGCAGTCGCCACAGGCTCGCGGCCATCATCGCCTCGTGGAAGTCGCTCTCGCCGGTGGTCCCGTCGCCGACGATGCCGACGGCCAGGCCGCGCTTCTTGAGCAGCTGGAGGCCGCGGGCGTAGCCTGCCGCCTTGCCGAGCTGCATGCCCACCGGGCTCTGCACAGGCCACAGCCCGAGCTCGGGGCGGCACATGTGCATGACCATCTGGCGTCCACCGGAGTGCGGGTCCGTGGTGCGGGACAGCGCCTGCCGGAAGTAGTCGAGGACGAAGCCCTGGTCGCCCTGCAGCGCCGCGTTCATCGCGGCCAGCGCGTCGCTCCGATAGTGGCAGAACAGCGCCAGGTCCCCGCCGCCGTCGGGACCTTCACGGACGGTGCGGTGCAGCGCCAGCGCCGCAGCGGCCCCGTGTACTTCCTCTCCCGGGCCGCCGATCCAGAACTCGACCCCCTCACCGCGGGTCTTCATCGCCATGCAGGTCACGATCTGGGCGCGGGTCTCGAGCGCTACCTCGTAGGCCTGACGGAGATCCGACGCGGTCAGGTCGGCCCACATCTGCATCTGAATCGCCATGGCACCCCTGTGCTACACCACCAAGCGTGGCCCGCTGGCCGACGCCTGGGCCCGCGAGCGCCATTGGCTGAAGGGGCACGCAGCGCGCCCGCCCTGGCGCCTCGACGGACGAGTCCCTACCACACACCACCGCCAGGATAAAGACGCGCCGCGTCATCGCGCCAACGGGGAGGCCGCCCGGAGGCCCCGCGCGCGGTCGACTTGTTCCGCGGCGCGGCCTAACATGGATCTCGTGCGAGCGACCCTCATGGCGGCCATCGGCGCGTTGTTCACCGGACTCCTGCTGGTACTGCCGGCCTCGTGGGGCACGCGCTGGCTCGGGCTGTCCATCGGCGGACTCGGTTGGGCCGCGATCGCGCTGCCGCTGTTGGTCCTGCCGTTCGCGGCGCGCGGCACGCGCCCGTGGGTGACCCTGTGGGCCTGGCCGGTCTCGCATCTACCGGCCCTCGTCCTGGCGCGGAGCCTCACCGATCACGCCGTCCACGAGGGGAGCGGCGGCCTATGGGCCCTCCTCGCGGTCGCCTCGGCCGGCGCCGCGTGGTTCCTCGTCTACCTGTGGCCGCCGCGCCGGGCTACCCCGGGCTCGGTCGCCGGGCCCGCGCCCGCGTTCCCGGTGCGCCGGCGCGTCCACCCCCTGTCGGCGACGGCGCTGGTGCTCGTGGTGGCGATCACCGTCGCGTTCTATCAGGCGGCGTTCGTGGCGCGCGGCGTCGAGCCCCTCGCCGCGAACGTCACTCTGCTCGTCGGCGCGCTCGCCGCCTGGTATGCCGGCGTCCGCGCCGTCGGCGTCAAGCTCGCTGACGTCGCGCTCGAGCCGCAGGCGCGGCGCCGCTACCGCGCCGCGCTCGTCCTACAGCGCCGCCCGACCCGCACGAGCCTGCTCCTCGCGATCTCCCTCGCCACCGCCGCGGTGCTCCTCGTCCTCGCCTGGTACCTGGTGGACCTCCGATGAAGAACGTCGCCCTGCTCGTCCTCGCCACCGCGCTCTTCGCGGCCTGCATCTGGTTCTTCGCGGTGTCCGGCGACCTGTTCGCGAAGAAGGACTACCTCGCCGGGATCCTCCACGTGATCGCCGGCCTGTCCTTGGTCCGGGCGGGCGTCGAGCTCGCGCGCCTCTCGGTGATCGGCCGCCAACGGGGCGTCCCCTGAGCGGCATCGCGGCGACCGCCTGCCCCACCGCACCATCAGCTGTTCCCCCGAGCGGTCGGTTTGTGGTAGCCGTGCCGTCATGAAGCCCGCCCTCGCCGTCGCCCTGTTCTGCCTCGCCATCACCTCGGCCGGATGCTCCGCGATGGTGGGCGACTCGTGCACGACCCAGACCGATTGCGGCAACGCCATGTACTGCGAGCTGTCGCTGCCGGACGGCTACTGCACCTCCCGGAGCTGCGTCGAGCGTGGCTGCCCCGAGTTCGGCGTGTGCGTGCGCTTCACCGAGGACACGAGCTACTGCATGCTGCAGTGCAGCAAAGACTCTGACTGTCGCGACGGCTACCGCTGCGTCGATGATTTCGGGCTTTACCCGTTCTGTAACGACACGGACGGGGTCACCCCGGCGCCATGAGCGCTGCGGCGCGGGAGCGCCGCGTCGTCCGGCGCCCTACAGGGGCTGTCCCGCCGCCTCGGCCGCGCGAAAGAGCTGGAGCAGTGTCTCGGGGGGGAGCTCCTCGATCCGCCCGGTCGGCGATATCCCGGCGGCCTCGAGGTCCACGCCTTTGCCCTCGAGAGAGTTGCCGAGGGTCTTGCGGCGGTTGTGGAACATCCGCGTCAGGAAGCGATCGAAGGCGTCGAGCTCGGCGAGCGCTAGCGGCGGTTCGGCGTGGAGCTCGACCAGCACGACGGCCGACTCGACCTTCGGGGCTGGCGCGAAGGCGTGTGGTGGCACGTCGCGAACGAGCCACGCGCGCGCGAGCAGCGAGGTGACGACCGACGGGATCCCGTAGGCGCGGTTGCCCGGCGTCGCCACGAGCCGCAGGGCCACCTCGCGCTGCAACATCAGGACGAGCCGCGCCACCTCGCCGCGCAGGGTCAGGAGTCGCTGGTAGATGGCGCCGCCGACGTTGTAAGGCAGGTTTCCGACCACCACCGGCAGCACGCCCGCTGCGGCCGGCGGCAGCAGCGCGCGCAGGTCCGCGGTGAGGGCGTCTCCCTCCACGATGCGGACGCGGTCCCCGAAGCGCTGGGCGAGCTCGGCGACCGCCCGCGCGTCCTTCTCGAGGGCGACCACCGGGCGGCCCGACCGGATGAGGAAGGCGGTCAGGGCGCCTTCACCGGGACCGATCTCCAGGGCGCCCGCGGAGCGGCCGACGTCCGCGATGGCGGCGATGTCGGCGAGCACCTCAGGATCGCGCAGGAAGTGCTGGCCGAGGCGCTTGTTCGCCTTCATCGGGCGGGTCTCCGGGTCGTGTGGATGTCGAGGGTGAGCAGCTCGGCGCCGGTCAGGCCGTGACCGCGGGAGAGGAGCGCAGCGCCGAGGCCGGCGACCATCGCCGCGTTGTCCGTGCAGTAGCGCGCCGGGGTGATGGTGGCGGTGATCCCGCGCTCGCGCGCGGCGACCGCGAGGCGTGCTCGCAGCCCGGAGTTGCTGGCCACGCCGCCGGCCACCACGAGCCGATCGAGCCCGACCGACGCGCAGGCGTCGAGGGACTTGGACACGAGGACATCGACGATGGCGGCCTGCGCGCTCGCGGCGACGTCGGCGATCCGCGGGTCGTCGACCTCGAGGGGCGCCGTCAGCGCGAGCCCGTCGAGGGCGTGGCGCACCGCGGTCTTGAGCCCCGAGAACGAGAAGTCCAGGCCGCGGTGGAGCATCGGGCGCGGGAGGTCGATCGCGTCGGCGCGGCCCCGCTGGGCGAGGCGGTCGATGTAGACCCCGCCGGGGTAGGGCAGGCCCATCATCTTGGCGACCTTGTCGAAGGCCTCGCCGGCCGCGTCGTCGAGGGTCTGGCCGAGCACCGTCATCTCGCCCGGCGCGTCGACCCGGTACAGGCTCGTGTGCCCCCCGCTGACGGCGAGGGCCACGTAGGGGAAGCGGAGCGCCCCGGGGCCCGCGCCGGCGGCGTCGCGCAAGAACGGCGCATGCACGTGGGCGGCGATGTGGTTGATCGGGACGATCGGGAGTCCGCGCGCCCACGCGATGGCCTTCGCCGCCTGGAGGCCCACGAGGAGGCTACCGGCGAGGCCGGGGCCGGCGGTGACGGAGACCGCGTCGAGGTCGTCGAGGGTCACGTCAGCGTCGCTCAGCGCCTGCTCCACGACCGGGCGGATGGCGAGCATGTGGTTGCGCGACGCGAGCTCCGGCACCACGCCGCCGTAGCGCGCATGCACGGGGATCTGGCTGTGGACGACGTTCGAGCGGACCTCTCCGTCGCCGGTGACGACGGCGGCGGCGGTCTCGTCGCAGGACGACTCGATGCCCAGGATCAGCGGCACGGGGCGGTCACTCGAAGGTCGCGAGGAGCTCGTCGAGGCGCTCCGCGAGTGCGCCGCTGGCGTTCTGTCGGGCCGCGCGGAAGCTCGCGCGCGCGTCGTCCACGCGGCCCTGGCGCGCCTGGACGAGGCCGAGCCACGCCTGAACCCGGGGATCCGCCTGCTTCTGGCGGTTGAGCACCTCGAGCACGGGCTCCGCGTCGTCGAACTTTCCCTCCTCGAGGTACATCATGGCGAGCCCCGCCAACGCCCCGTCCGGGCGCTCGGCGTCGCCGACCAGCGCTTCGAAGAGCGGCTTCGCCTTCTGCGCTTCACCGAGGCGGAGCGCCGAGGCCGCCTCGCCAAAGCGGATGCGCGCCTGGGTGGCGCTGTCGAGGGGCGTCACGACCGGCGCTGGCGTCGGCGCCAGCGGCTCGTCGCGCCCCGCGACCCGCGCGATCACGAAGGCCAGCAGCAGCGCGACCACCGCGGCGAGCGCCAGGACGCTCCAGTGCAGCCTGCGGGCTGGCGCTCGCAGCGCGGGCGGCGCCTCCTCCGCAGGGGGCATCGCGAGCACGTCCTTGTCGGTGCTCTCGCGCGGCGCTCGCTCATCGCCGATGCGGAACATCCCCGTGCTCGGTCGCCGCACGCGCGGCGCGTCGGTGATCGGGTGCTTGTCGCTGATGTCGGTGGGCTCGTCGAGGTCCGGCTCGGTCGCCGCGCGGTGGGTTGGCGGGCGCACGACCCGCGCCGAGGCGGGGAGCGCGGGCGGAGGGGAGCCGGCTGGCACCGTCTCGAGGACGTCCGGGAGCGACGCGGCGGCGCCCACCGCCTGCCATCCCTGGGAGGCGCCCAGGGGCTCGACGGCGTCGACCGGGACGCCGCCGGCACCGGTGGCGGCGCGCTGAGCTCGGTCCGTCTCGGGGAGCGGTCGATCGCTGGGGGGCGCCGGGGGCCGCGTCGAGGGCTGCCGCGCCTCATCGGCCGCGATCGCGGCGAGGACCTCGGCGGGCCGCACCGGCTCCATCGGCGGCGACGAGATCGGCATCGGGCGAGTGGGGCGGCGGATCTGGCTCGCCCTCTCCCGCACCTGTGCGCCGGTCGTCACGCGTCGGCGCGGGGCGTTGTCGGAGCGGTCCTGGCCCTGTGGCTCGACCTCTGTTGGCGCGGCGGCGGACGGAGGCGGCGTCGCCAGCGGCGGCGCGGGCGCGCTCACGCTGTCGGTTCGCGGATTCGCGGGCTCATCGACCGGGATGCCGATCTGCCGCTGGATCCGGGCGCGCGTGTCCGGGCCTGGGCTCGGCCCGGCCTCCGTCGGGACCGACGGCGACGCCTCGTACTCGAGCGTGTCACTCGAGCCGGCGTCGGGGCGGCGCACAGCCGGTCGGCTCAGCGGGCCGCGCGGCGACTCGCGGGCGTGCAGCTCGATCTCGATGACGTGCTGATCCTGCGGTCGCACCGCCTTGACCTGCCGCGTCGGCGGACGGCCGAGGGCCTCGGTGAACAGGGTCGCGGCGTCGGCGCGGACGACGTCGTCGCGGCTCAGCTCCTCGGCGTCGAGGGACAGCGGGAACAGCACGAAGGTGCCCCGCGCCCGTCGGATGGCCGCGAACGCCGCCTCCCGCCCGGTCGCGCCGGGGGACTCCGCGTCGATGACGTCGCCGTGACGGACGAGCAGCACGCCCCAGTCCCCGTCGAGCTCGACGTGGAGCCGGGCGTTCATCCGGTGGCGGTGGCACAGCGACAGCAGGTGAGTTACCGGGTGTACCTCGAGCTCGCCAGAGATGCCCGAGTCCGGCAGGTCGGCGATCGACCCTCGAGTGGTCGGCGTCGGGCGGCCTACGACGCGGCGCGCGACCAGGGCCGGGTCGACCGGTTTGGTGAACACGTCCATGACCCCGAGCCGCAACGCCTCGAGGTCGTCCTCGAGGTCGAGGGGGCCATCGGCGAGCAGGAACACGCGCATCGGGGTGTCGCCGAGGGCGCGGATCACATCGAAGCCGTCGAGCTCCCGCCCGTGGGCCTCGACCATGATGGCGTCGGGGGGCGCCCACGCGAGCGCGTCGATCGCCTCGTCACCGCTGGCGGCGAGCATCACGACGAGCCCCTCGCGGCGCAGGTGGAACGCGAGCATCCCTCCCTCGACGCGGTCTTCCTCGACGACGAGCACGCGCGCGTGCGGAGCCTGCTGTCCAGCGTCATCGTCGCCGGTCGTCGCGCGCTTCGCCTCTTCCGCCATCAGCACCGGCTCCTGTTACCGCGTCGCGGTGTCACGCCGCCCGGCGTCGCTGGGCGGGGCGTCGTCTCCCCGTGCCGTACCCGGCCGTTGGGCGCCTCGATTGTCGAGGGTCGCCCGGAGGGCGTCAAGGCATACCGAACGCCCCCGCCGACCGGGCACGCCGCGCCGTTGGCCCGGCCCAGGCCGCCGCGTCCCCGCTGACGCGCGCGGCAAGCCCGTCTCGCCGTGATAGGCGCTTGAGTCTCGCCTCCATCGTATGCTAGCTTGCGACCGCTGAATGGTGCTTCATTCACAGGCGGCCCAGCGCATGGCTCAACCCGACAAACGGCGACGCATCTTGGACGCGGCGGTGCAGGTCTTCGCCCAGTTCGGATTCTACAACTCCAAGGTGTCTCAGGTCGCGAAGGAAGCCGGGGTCGCCGACGGCACCATCTACCTCTACTTCAAGAACAAGGATGACATCCTCATCCAGGTCTTCGTCGACTCCATCGACGAGATCCTCCGCCGTCAGGAGGACGCGCTCGCCGACATCGTGGACCCGATCGAGAGGCTGTCGACCTTCGCCCGAGTCCACTTCGACTCCGTCGCAGAGAGCCGCGCGCTCGCCGAGGTCATCACCGTCGAGCTGCGCCAGTCGAGCAAGTTCATGCGGAACACGGACCTGAAGCCGTTTGGCCGCTACCTCGCCATGATCGCACACATCGTCGAGGAGGGGCAGGCGCACGGCGCGTTCTCGTCCCGCCTCAACCCCCGCCTGGCGGCCCGGGCGTTCTTCGGGGCCATCGACGAGCTCGCCCTCGAGTGGGCCATGGGCCGTCGCCAGTCGTCGCTCAGCGACGCCTGCGAGCAGACCGTCGATCTCTTTCTCTCCGGCCTCGTGACGAGGCCCCACGCCAACTAGCTGGAGGACCCCACGTGAAAGTCCTGGTCGCGTTCAAGCGTGTCATCGACCCCGACGCACGCATCAAGCTCACGGCCGACGGCTCGGCTGTTAACACCGAGTCCGTCGAGTACAAAGCCAACCCGTTCTGCGAGAACGCCCTCGAGGCGGCGCTGCAGATCGCCGAGGAACACGACGCCGAGGTCGTGATCGTGACGATCGGCGGTGACGACACCGATCAGACCATCCGCGCCGGGCTCGCCATGGGGGCCGCCCGCGCCATCCGCGTCGAGGTCGAGGACCAGGACCTCGACTCCGACCTCGCGGCGCGGATCCTGGCCGCGGTCTACAAGGAGGAGGGTGACGTCGATCTGTTCATCCTCGGCAAGCAGGCCGTCGACGGTGACAACAACCAGGTCGGCCAGCTCCTGGCCGAGTATCTCGGTCTCCCACAGGCGTGCTTCGCCTCCGCGATCACGATCGACGAGGACGCCAGCGAGGCGGTCGTCACCCGCGAGGTCGACGGCGGGCTCGAGACCATCGCCATCACGCTGCCGGGCGTCATCACGGCGGACCTGCGGCTCAACACGCCGCGCTACGCCAAGCTGCCCGACATCATGAAGGCGCGCCGCAAGACCATCGCCGTGATGGACCTCGACGACCTCGGGGTCGACGACACCGCGCTCAAGATCGAGGTCGTGCGCCTCGAGGAGCCGCCCAAGCGCCAAGCCGGCGCGCTGGTCGAGTCGGTCGACGAGCTGGTCGCCAAGCTGAAGAACGAAGCCCGCGTGCTCTAAGGAGGAGAGGTTCATGTCCAACATACTCGTTATCGCCGAGCATCACGCCGGCGCCCTCAAGAAGGGCACGCTCGCTGCAATCACCCTGGCCAAGCAGATCGCGGCCAAGGTCGGCGGCGGGTTCGATCTCGGCGTCGTCGGTGGCGGCGTCGCTGGCGTCGCCGCCGAGCTCCAGGGCTACGGCGCCGGGTCGGTCTTCGTGGTCGACGGCCCCGCGTTCGCCGACTACCTCGCTCAGCCGTACACCAAGGCGGTCGTCGCCCTGGCCGACAAGGCAGGCGCGAGCTACGTGATCTCGACCGCCGGCACCACCGGCAAGGATCTCCTGCCGCGCGTCGCCGCGGCGCTGGGCGCGGGCATGGTCGCCGACTGCGTCGGCCTGGCGGAGGGCGACGAGGTGCTCTTCCAGCGTCCGATGTACGCGGGCAACGTCATGGCCACGGTGCGCTCCAAGACCGCCAAGACGGTCGTCAGCGTCCGCACCTCGGACTTCGACGTCGCCGCGGCGACGGGCGGACAGAGCCCGATCGTCTCGGTCGCCGCGGACGGCGGCGAGGTCGCGGCGCGCTTCGTGAGCTTCGACGCCACGGAGTCCGAGCGTCCCGAGCTGACCGAGGCCGACGTCATCGTGACCGGCGGGCGCGGGCTCAAGGACGGCCCGACCTTCTGGAACATGATGAACCCCCTCGCCGACGCCCTCGGCGCCGCCATCGGCGCGACCCGCGCCGTGGTCGACTCCTGGGAGGAGGTCCCCAACGACATGCAGATCGGTCAGACGGGCAAGGTCGTCGCGCCGAAGCTCTACATCGCCGTCGCGGTCTCGGGCGCGATCCAGCACCTGGCTGGCATGAAGAACTCGAAGACGATCGTGGCGATCAACAAGGACGCCGACGCGCCGATCTTCCAGGTCGCCGACTACGGTCTCGTCGCGGACGCGTTCAAGACGCTCCCCGAGCTGACCGAGAAGCTGAAGGCCGCCCGCGGCTGATTGTCTGGAAGCGCTCGCTCGGGGCGCCTCCGTGGAACGGCTCACCCATCCCGTCGCGGGCTTCGCAGCCTCAGCCCGCGACGGGAACCTACAGGGTGAGCCGGTTCCAGGCGCCCCTCGCTCGCTTTCCCCTGCCGCCTTCATCGCCCCCGCTGACGCGGGGGAGATGTGTCGGCTTCGCCGACGGGGCCGTCTCGTACCTCGGGACTGTCGTCGTGCGCCGCGGCTACTGCGCCGCAGGCGGGACCATCATCGGCGACTCGGCGGTGACCTTCAGATCGTTGGTCATCTGGGCGAAGCCCTCGCCGTCGACGCGCAGACGCATGAGCTCGCGGTCGCCACGCTGGCGCGAGGTCCCGTCGCCGATCCGGCCCCCGCTCTGATCGAAGGCCGGGGTCGCAGAGAAGACCATCGTCGCGCCGTCCGGGCTCAGCGCGAAGCCGGTCGTCACGTGGTTGGCCGTGACGTCGCCAGGCGGGTTGTTGGTGACGTTGAACACGTCGTCCGCGGTCAGGGTCTTGCCCGACAGCAGGGTGTCGAGCTTGACGCGGTAGATGTTGGTCAGCTCCTTCTTGGGCGGCGTCCCGTCCGCGGTGCAGGTGGTCTTCGTCAGAAACATCACCTCGTCGCCGTCGGGCGAGAACACCGGATCGCCGATCACGCGCTGCCACTGCCAGTCCGCCAGCGCGCCGGCGTCGCAGACGTGCTCGACGTAGAGGCCGTTGGGGACGCTCGCGAGCACCGCGAGGCGTACGTCGTTCGGGTTCTGGGTGTCGTAGATGCGCGCCCGCTGCCAGCGGTCGGAGAACGTGAAGAACACGATGTAGCGGTTGTCGGGGCTGATCGCGACCGGGTCGAGGTCGCTGTACTCGCTGCCGGTGCCGCTGCAGTCGCCCTCGGTGCCGTACTTGCAGATGAAGTCGAGCTTCACCACGCCGGTGCCGTCCCGCCACAGGTAGACGGCGGTGCTGCGAATGGTCGTCTGCAGCATCACCAGGTTCTTGCCGTCGGAGCTCACCTTGAAGTGGCCCTTGTAGGTGCTGTCGCCGACGATGTCGGTCGGCGGGAAGGTCATGAAGTTGATGCGGTCGTTCACGTTCTGATCGAGGTTCACGACGTAGAAGTCGTACTGGCAGCTCGGCCCGGAGCACGTCCCCGTGGTCGAGTAGAACATCCGCGTCCCGGCGAACTTGAAGTCGATGACGCCCGGGATCGTGACGCCCTTGAAGATCTGGACCTCGAGCGCGCTGTTGAACTTCCCGAGCTTGAGGCTGAAGCCTCCGTTCGCGTCCGGCGGCCCGTCCGCGACCGCGATCCACTGCAGGTCCGGCGACGGAAAGCAGCCGTATTCGCAGGACAGGCCCTCGACGTCGAGCTTGGCGAAGTCGGTGAGCTTGCGCAGGTTCTCTCCGTCCGGATCGACGATATAGAGCTCGTTGACGCCCGGCTGTCCGGGGCGTGGGCGGTAGTTGAAGAGCACGCGCCAGTCGTCGGTCTCGGCGGGCGCCGCCCACGGATCGAACGGCGTCTCCCCGTCGGCGTCGGAGTCGAGGTCGACCGTACCGTCGCTGGTGAGGGTGTCGTCCTCGGGCTTGGTGGTGTCGCCGCTGCAGGCGGCGAGCCAGGCGATCGTGAGCGGGAGGAGGAGACGAGCGATCTTGGCGGTCATGGTGCGCTCCGAGCGGCCCCGCGGGCCGTGACGTCGCCCGGGGACGCGCAGCGGGCGCGCCGCCGGACCGCCGGTAAGCTACGAACCGCGCTTCACCCGTGTCAATCCGCGATGGATCGCGACGTCGCGACGATCAGTCGCGCCGCCGGTGGATCGCGAGCACCAGGCCGAATAGCAGGAGCATCGGCCCCCAACCGAGGAGGCCATCGAGCTTGAGGGTCTGGGTCTCGTGGGGGGGCGTGGACTCGTCGAAGGTGTCGCCCTCGCACCCGCTGCCGCCGCAGCCGCTCGAGCTCGACGAGGAGCTGTCGCCGCAGCCGCTCGAGCTCGACGACGAGGAGTCACTGCAGCCGTCCGAGCTCGACGAGCTCGACGAGGAGCCGTCGCAGCCGTCGGAGGACGAGTCGTCGTAGTAGCTGCTGTCGCTGCTCGTCGAGTCGCACCCGCTGCTGCTGTCGGTGTCCCAGTCGCTGTCGTCGACCGGATCGCTGCCGTCTACGACGGTGTCTCCGCCGCCGCACCCGGTCCCGTCGTCGTAGTCGTAGTAGCTGTAGCCGACGCTCGAGTTCCCGCACGATGGATCGTAGTACGCATCATAAGGATCATAGTAGTAGCCGGGATCCTCGTAGCAGTCCGGCCATTCACAGTAGTCGACCGTGGGCAGCGGCGAGGGCTCGGGGAGGCCAGCGGCGATGGACTCGGGCGGCGGGATGGTCTCGAACACCAGCTCGATCTCGGTGACGCCGTCGTCCTCGGTGTCCATGATCCGATCGTCGCCCGGATCGGTGAACTCGAGGAAGCCCCGGATCCGGAAGCCGATCGACTCCGCGGCGATCGCGATCTTCTCGAGCTGGATCTCGCCGCTGGTGCTGTGAGCGTCGAAGTAGACCTCCCCCGAGCGCGCCGCGACCGTGTAGTAGCGACCGCGGATGTGAGCCGACTCCGCTCCCGCCCAGCGCGTCCGGCTGTTGCTGCGATCGATGTCGACGATGAGGACGGCCTTGTCCTCGGTGTACGGGATCGGGAACGTCGTCTTGAGGAAGATCCCGTGGCCGAAGCTCGACACCTCGGTCCCGTAGGTCGTCGCCGCGAAGACGTCGAAGGGCAGGGGCGCCTCGTTCACGTTGGGGCGCACGCTGTCGTGGACCGTCAGGGCGGCCCGCGCCGGACCCTTGAACTCGGACTTCACCCACGGCGACGCCTGGGTGGTCCGGCTCCGCACGCCAAGCGCCACGCAGACGGCGAGGGCGAAGGTCCCGATCAGGAGGCGCTGTACGAGGGGGCGGTAGGAGATCATGGCTGCGCCTCCGCGCTAGAGGTGGAGGGTCACGGTGAGGAGGAACGACGGGTTCATCAGCCCCCCATCGGTCGACGGCGACCCCGCGAGCTCCCCGAGCAGATCGAACGAGTCGAGGTTGGTCGGGATCGCGACATCGACCCGCGCGCCGATCGAGACGTTGAGCGCGAGGCGGTACTGGAGCCCCACCCCGATCTCGACGAGGAGGGCGTCGTCCTGGGTCTGGTAGCGCTCCGACCCCGCGAGCACCGTGGCGGAGCTGTCGACGAGCGCGCGGCCGAGCGAGATGTCCGCCAGGAAGCGGAGGTTGCGCGCGACCGGGCTCAGCATCCGGATCCCGAACGAGTAGGAGAACCAAGATCGCGACGTCTCCGCGCGGTCGATCCCGCTCCCGATCGTGCCGCCCAGGGACGCCGTGGTGATGTTCGCGATGCCGTAGAAGCGGGTCGGCCAACCCTTGAACTTACCGCCGACCCCGAGGGTCACCCGTGCACCGAAGCCGTCAGGCCCCTCGGAGAACACGCTGCCCATCGTGTAGCCAGCCTGCCCCTCGACGATCATGATCGTGCCCGGGGCAGCGTGGGCGTCTACGCCCGGCCAGGCCCAGACGCTGGCGAGCAGGATCAGAGCGGTCGCGAGCTGCTTGGTCATCACACGTCCTCGGTCTCGCGGAGAGCGTACCGGATCCCCTGCCGGCCCGCACCCCGCACGGCCGCGCCCGTTCACGCGCGCGACACCAGCGGGCTCAGACGCCTGCAACTGCACAGCATTCAATGATGGGTTCCAAAAAAGAGCGAGGGCCCCTCACAACGATGGTTGACATCCCACCGGCCATGACTAAAGTCCGCCTTCCCGACGCGACGCAACGCGCAGCGACCCGGGGAACGGCGAGACGGCCTCAAAAAAAGGCTTGACGCCGAAAAAAAAGCGAGTAGAGTCTCGCGGCGCTCGACGGAACGGCCCCTCAGAAAGGGCCCCCGCAGAGCGAGGGCGGCTTAAGCCGTCGCTCCTTGAAAACTGGATAGCAGGAAGTCAAGTCGGGCTCTAGCGCACGACGGTCGCGTTCCAACCGCAAGGTTGGTCCGGGGTCAGAAGGCGTTGGAACAATACTTTGAGAACTGCATCGCGGTGTCCGGTTAGCCCGGCGCCAAG
>PHBI01000112.1:25952-41777 GCA_002841945.1 Deltaproteobacteria bacterium HGW-Deltaproteobacteria-14 | reverse complement strand
CCGCGGTGACGCTCGCGACCGGCGCGGCGCTCGGCAGCCCGGAGGCGGTCACGACCCCCGACGGCGTCGTCGTGGCCTGGACCGACGGCCTCCACGCCCACGCCGCCCGACTCGGCGGTGATGGCCAGGTGGCCGCGCGCGCGACGTGGTGGGGGGGCAACGAGCGCCCCTCACGCCTCGACCCGGCGCCGGAGGGCCCCGCCGAGCGCAGCGCGGCGCTGCCCGCGCGCCCGTGGATCAGCGCCATCGCGTCGGGCGTGCCGGAGGACGGCCGCGGCCCGCTCACCGGCGGCGTGCCGGTCGTCGTCCGCTGGCAGGCCAACTGGTGGTTCAGCGACGACGAGGGCGGCCACGCCAACCTCGCCCACCAGGTCACCTGGGGCGAGGACACCGGTGAAGGGCAGGAGATCGCCCCCCCGGGGGGCGCGTGGACGTGGCTCGTGGACCTCGACGCCCACTCGCCCCTGAGCCTGGTGCAGGAGCACAACCCCAACGGAGGCCCGTGGATCCTGCGCCTGCTCGGCGTGGGCGCCGCTCCGATCGAGCTGACGAGCGGACCGGCGGGACCCTACGCCGTCGACCTCACGTCGGTCCCCGGCCCGGCGGCGGCCTTCCACGACCCGGCCACGAGCGCCTTCCGCGTCGTGCGCGTCGCCCCCTCCGGCGAGCGCACCGAGGTGACGGTGCCGACCCTGGCCCCCTTCGGCGAGGCCGAGGTCGCGCTGGCCGGCGCCGCGGGGCGCGGAGACCTGGCGATGGCCTACACCACGGTCGCGGACGGCTGGCTCACCGTCCGCCTGACCGTGCTGGCCGCGGACGCGTCGGGCGACCGCGCGGGGCCGCGGCTGACCCGGCCGGAGGCGCGCGCCGTCCCGCTGAAGTCCCGCTTCTCCGCGTCGCAGATGGACGCCGTGTATGTCGACGGGCGGACGTTGATCACCTGGCAGGACCACTGGGATTGGCGCATCCGCGCCGTGTGGCTCAAGGACGGTCAGGCCGAGGGCCCGATCAACGAGCTCTCCGCTGGCTCGCCGCGCTCGGAGGGCGGCGCCGCGGTCGCCCTCCCGGACGGCGGGGCGCTGGTGGCGTTCCACCGGTGCAGCGACACGTCGATCTGCGGCGACACCGCGCTCCGGACGGTCCGCCTGATCCCGGGACGGAAGCCGACGCCGGTCGACCTCGGCGGGCGCGCCGGAGACCGCCACCCGCGGCTCTGCGTCCGCCCGGACGGCCCGGTCCTGGCCGTGCAGCGCGGCGACTACGGCTCGGTGAGCGTGATCTGGGGCCCGCCCGGCGCGCGCCACACGGTCGACGTCCCGACCCCCAACCACAACAACGGCGGCTTCGCCCAGGGCCTGAGCTGCGAGCCCGGCGGGATCTTTCTGGCGATGTCCAGCTTCGGCGCGACCCACGACACGACCCGGGTCGACGTCGTGGCAGTGACCGCGGCCGGCGCCACGACCCGCGAGACCCTGCAGGTCCCGGGCTCCCTCTGGAGCCTCCACGGCCTGGTCGACGACGAGGGGCGCGTCGGCCTCCTCACGAACCTGACCGCCCCGACCGGCGGCGACGTGGGTCTGCGCTGGTACCCGACCGCCGCCAGCCCCCCGACGGTGGACGTCCTGTGGCGCGGCCGCACGATGTCGAGCCAGAGCGTGGCGCGCGCGGGCTCAGGGCCGGACCGCCGCTTCGCCGCCGCCTGGTACGACCGCGGCAGCGACGGCGTCTACGCGGTCCTCGCCGCCCCCGACGGCCGCCGCCTCGCCGGCCCGGTCCGCCTCGACGACCCCGCCGCCCGCGAGAGCCAGAACGCCCCCGTCATCGTCCGCGAGGGCGACACCTGGCGGGCGTACTGGGAGGAGCGGGACCAGCTCTGGCGCGCGATCCCGTTCTGACAGGACGCGGCCGGCGGACGTCCCGCCCGCCCCCCGCCGAGATGGTCGGGGCTGAACGTGGTCACCGCCCGCGCCCGAGCGACGTCCGCTCGAACGGTTCAGCCAGGCGCTCTGGACGGCGGCCTCCGGGGGCGGCGACTGACCGGCCTGAAGCGGCAGGTCGGAGACCCGAGTCCGCAGCTGGCGGTGCGAGGCCGCGCGTTCGCGCACCCCCGTGCCGAGCGAGGAGGGCGCAGCTCTCCGGCCGATACCCGGGCGCTGCGCCCCGCACCCGCGAAGAAAGCCCCGAAAGGGCCGCCTGGCCAACGCGAAGCGGGCACGGCGGTCGCGAACCAACCCGAAAAAACCTTGTGCAGACCGCAAACCGTTCGCTTATGCTAATTGGGTCGCCGCGCGAGCCGCTTGCAACCGCTACGGCTGTGCCTCCCATGGCGATCTTGCAAAGCACCACGACTGCATCCTCGGAGGACGCCATGCGCGCCCTTTCCCTCTCCTGCCTCGCTCTCGCTGCGCTCCTGCCTGCCTGCGCCGATGGTGGCGCTCGAACCGACGCCAACGCCACCGCGGGTCCCACCGTCGCGATCGACGTGGCCGCCTTGAACCTGCAGGGGGTCGGCGACGTGGTGTGGGATCTCGAGGTCGACAACGGCCGCGGGGACGTGGTGTGGCAGCGCCGGGTGACGTCGACCAGCCACGGTGACAGCGCCGGGTCGGCGAGCTACGTCGGGCCCTGCGACGCCGAGCCGGCCGCGGCCCAGAACGTCGTAAAGGTCTGGGTCGTCGGGGTCTACGGGGGTGACGTGGCGCTCGCCGACGCCGGCACCTTCGCCTCCGGTGACGCCTCGGCGGTCACGGGGACCGCGCTGCCGTTCCAGAACCCGACCGGGCCGACGACCCCGCTCACCCGTACCGTCACCTGCGCCGCCAACGCCGACGCGGCCGCGCGGTTCGACGTCGCGCTCATGCGCCCGGCCGAGCAGGGCTTCTTCGACGTCGCCGTGAGCTTCAACGACACCTTCTGCTCGGCGAAGTTCGACTGCTGCGCCGACGACGCCGGAGACGGCTGCGCCACCGACGGCAGCGAGGACCTCGACCTCCTCTTCGACGTCTCCGGCCAGCGCGCGCGCACCATGGTCCTCGGCTTCGCGTGCACCGCCGGCCTCGGCGCCGACGTCGTCACCGAGCTCTACATGGATGACCTCACGCTCGACTGCAGCGCCCCCAACACCGGCGTGGATTTCGCCGCCGACGTCACGATCCGCCCCGACGCGGCGACCAACGGCAACCTGTGCACCGCCGGGCTCGACGGCATGACGAGCTGCGCTCCGCGGGTCACCGAGAGCGGCCTCGACGCCGACACCGTGCTCTTTCAGGTCGCGACCTACCGCGGCGAGGAGCGGCTCTCGAGCGGGGGAACGGCCGCGCACAAGGTCTATTGGAACGTGGCCCTCGGCGTCAAGGCGAGCATCTCGTCGTGCCGCTTGCGCACCCAGGCCACCGCCGACGACTCGGCCAACACCGACGACCACGTCAGCGGCGGGGTCATCGCCGCCGGCACCGTCTACCCCTATGTCGCCTGGGACGTCGACCTCGGGACCTGCGGCTCCGAGGCGCTGAGCTTCGGCGACGCGACGGCCCCCGTCACGACCGCCTACACCACCACTGACGGCGGGGCGACGAGCTTCGACCGCAGCTACGCGCCGACCGCGTTCGACGGCGCCGACGGCTCCACCGCGGCCCTGGCCATCGCGAGCTGCGACACCCTCCTGACCCAGAGGCCGGCCGCGGTGAGCGGGAGCTATTGGATCGATCCCGACGGCGTCGAGACCGGCGTCGACGCCTTCTACGGCTACTGCGAGATGGCGGCCGACGGCGGCTGGACGCTGATCATGCGCGGCGGGACGGACCCGCCGACCAAGGCCACCTGGAACACGACCACGGCCTACGCGGTGGCCACGGCCGCTTCGGACGGGGCTCAGGACGGCGCGACCTTCAAGCTCGACGACGCGACCATCAACGCCTTCAGCGGTGTCTACCGCGTGCGGACCGCCGGGCTGTGGGCGAGCACCCGCTACGTGCCGGCCAGCTGCGACTACGTGCACACCGCCAACCCGACGGCCGAGTGCCGCTACACCTGCAGCGACGTCGGGCTCTCGAGCTGCATCCAGGGAGCCATCAACTCCTACGGCTACGGGATGCACGGGGGCGCCACCGACCCGGCTCAGGCCTGCGGGATCGAGTACTTCGCGACCTCGTCGGCGCCGGTCTACATGACCACGCCGACGTCCACCTACAATATCTATTGGATGGTGCAGACCGGTACGACCGCCTCCAACGCCAACTGCCACTACGGGCCGGGCCAGCGGTGGTACAGCTCCAGCGCCAACGACGACGGCACGATGACGGTCTGGCGACGTTGACGACGGGGATGCCTCGGGCGGCCCGATGCCCGGCCGGCTCCCGAGGTTCCAGCAGCGGGTGGTGCCGCTCGCGAGCTACGCCCTGGACACCACCACCTTCGAGATCTGGGCTCGAGGCCTCGATCCTCTGACCGCGTCAGGGCAGCGAGCGGCAGCAGCGGAAGCCGACCGCGTTCAGCGCCGCGTCCGGGGCGGCGTGGTCGCGAGCGGAGCCCCGCACCCGCGTCGGGATGTCGGCGAAGCTGCCGCCCCGCACCACGTGCTCGCTGCCCGCGCCCGGGCCACGCGGATCGGACGCCGCGCCGAGAGAGTAGCCCGGCGCGTAGAAGTCCGACACCCACTCGGCCACGTTGCCCGCCATGTCCGCGACCCCGTAGACCGAGTCGCCGAGCGGCGTAGCGCCGACCTCCGCGGTGTAGCCCGACGGATGACAGTAGCTCGCGCTCGCGACCCCGAACACGTTGCCGCGCTTGCAGTCCGGAGGGACCTCGCCCCATGGGAAGGTCCGCATCGCCGCGCGACACTCGCCGCCCGCGAGCTCGCACCCGCCGCGCGCGGCGCGCTCCCACTCGGCCTCGGTACACAGCCGCTGCGCCCCGGACGCCTTCCCCGGCCAGGCGCAGTACGCGGCGGCCTGGTCCCAGGTCGCGAAGGTCAGCGGGTGGTCTGCCTTGTCCGGCACGCCGTAGGTCCCATACGCCCCGCCCGCGACCGCCGGCGGTGTACACGCGCCCGCGTCCACGCAGGCGTGGAAGTCCGTCGCCGTCACCTCGAAGGCGTCGATCGCGTAGCCCGACAGCTCGACGTGATGCTGCGGCCCCTCGTCGGGCGCACACTCCTCGAGCGCCCCGTTGCACCCCATCCAGAAGCCCCCCGGCGGCACCCACACCTCGCCGCTCTCGGGCTGCTCGCAGATCCCAGCCCCGCCACACGCGAAGCCCTCGGCGCAGGCCGCGCCCAGCTGACCGCACTGCGCACAGGTCGGGCCGGAGAAGCCGGTGCCCTCGCAGCCACAGACGTCCGGCGCCACGCAGGTGCCGCCGTTCTGGCACGGCGCCGTGCACACCGGGCTCACCCCGTCGAGGGGCGAGTAGGCGTAGTCGAACCCGACCGGCCCGGCGCTGCCGCTCGCATAGTCGATGCGCACGAACGCCGACGGGTCGCCGTACCGCAAGACCTCCGCGCTGCAGGCGCCGAGGGGCGCGTCCCAGGTCACCTGCGGATACACCACGTCGCCGGCGACCACCCCGGCCGCCAGCGCGCCGCTGACGCCAGACGGCGCCCCGGCGGTCGCGTGCGTCCGAAGGCGGCACTTGTCAATATCGGATTTGACACCCAGAACAACGTTCCAGTAGACGTCGTGCAATGCAGCATCACTGCGGCGCAGCTCCCCCTGCCCTCGGTAGGCCCCGAGCTGGAACAGGAACCCGTCGGCGTCGACCCCCGGGCCCTCTACCACAGCGGCGCCGCAGCTCGAGACGCCGTTGGGGCCGGGCTTGCACGCCAAACCCGGGGCGGCGAGGCCGGGCCGCAGCGTGATGTCCGGCGCGAACCGCGAGCCGTCGGAGCCGACGTCGCAGTCGAGCTCGATGTCATCGACGTAGAGCGTCGGCAGGCCGGCCCCCGCGTTGAGCCCCGCGCACGCGAACGCGAGCACGATGGTGCGGCCGCGCTCGCCGTCGCCGGCGTCGAGCAGCCGGATGTCCTCGCTCCCGTCCTTGGCGCAGCCGTTGTCATCGACGTCGTTGCAGCAGTCGAGGCGCGCCGCGCACACGATCTCGCCGAAGTCGACCGCGTGATCGAAGAAGCTCTGATCGGCCGGCCGCGCCAGCGTGACGTCGACACCCACCTCGTTGGGGGGGCCCGGGACGCAGGTGAACGCGCGCGTGATCGGCGCGCGCGCCGTCGGGCTGACGACGTCGAGGCGAGCCCCGACGACCGCGCCGGCGCCGACGCTCGCGCCAGCGTCGAACGGGCCCGCGTCCGCCGCCGTCACGCCGGGCGTGTAGGCGCCGACCAGCCAGGCGCGCACGGTGTGCTCACAGACCTCGGGGGTGGCGTCGCAGGGCGCGGTGAACTCCACCTGGCCCTCGCCCGAGGGGGCCACGAGGCGGCCACGCCACAGGACCTCCGGCGCGGGTCGGCGGCCGTTGACGATCTCGACGTCCCAGACGAGGTCCGCCTCGACCTGCTCGAAGGCGGCGAGCGTGACCTCCACCCCCGCCCCCGCCCGCGATGGCGACGCCGCCTGGTCGGAGCACCCCGTCACGCAGGCCGCCCCCACCACTCCGAGCACCAGTCTCAGGACCGTTCCCCGACGCATCGCCCCGCCTCCTGACTTTTGGCGCCGCCTCGTGGGGCCGCGCACTGCGAGTGTTGCCATGAGCATGGCATGACGACGGCTGACTGACAAGCGACAGTGCCACATTTCGTTTTGCGCACACTCATGTTGCGGAATGCGCATTGGGGGGCGCGTGGGGGCCGCTGACTCGGCCGTTGTGGCGCAAATGTGTCGTTCCGACCCGCGACCGGCGCCCACCGTGTGAATACACACGAGAAACCCCTCGGGTCGGCCACGAAGCGCGGACGGAGCTTTGTTTCTGCGACGCATCATGCTGCAAATGCGACAAGGCGCCAATCGCGACGCCTAATCTCACGTGGCATATTAAAGAACAGAAATCCGCAATACCGGCGGCGCCGAATGCCCGAAAGAGAACCAGAGCGTGACCCGAGGGGGCGCGCCGTGTAGGGTCCGCGGCGCGTAGGCTGGGACCCCGACGACGAGCCGCTGCGTGCCCTCCGGCCCCGGCTACCCCATGACGTCCCTGCGCTTGCGCTATCAGACCCTCGAGCTCGAGGGGATAGACATCCACCTGAGCACGCTATGGGACACGGCGCAGTTCGAGGACGACGACGGCGCCGCCGCCGCCGTCGGGATCTGCGCGGCGAGCTGGCCCCTGTTCGGCGTCGTCTGGGCCTCGGGGCGGGTGCTCGCGAACCTGATGGTCGACTTCGACGTCGCGCACAAGCGCGTCCTCGAGATCGGCTGCGGCATCGCGCTGGCGAGCCTGGTCCTGCAGCACCGCGCGGCGGACATCACCGCCACCGACCACCACCCCGCGGTCGGGGTCTTCCTCGCGCGCAACGTCGCGCTCAACGGCGGCCCGGCGATCCCCTTCGTCCGCACCGGCTGGGACGAACCCGACTGCGGGATGGGGCGGTTCGACCTCATCATCGGCAGTGATCTGCTGTACGAGCGCGACCACGCCGCGTCCCTGTCGGCCTTCATCGAGCGCCACGCGCGCCCGAGCTGCGACATCGTCATCGTCGACCCGGGACGCGGCTCGGGGGGGCGCTTCAGCCGCCTGATGGTCGACCTGGGCTTCACCGCGGGCCGCGGCGTGCCGGCCCCGGTCGACAACGTCGCCCCGGGCTACGGCGGGCAGATCCTCGTGTACTCGCGGCACCCCGCGGCGCTCACATGATGAGGCGCACGCCGCCGAGGTCGTCGATGCTGTGGGGGAAGCGGTCGCCGGGCGTGGCGATGAACATGTAGTTCTTGGGGACGTCGAGGCGGCGCGACAGCGCCTCGATCATCTCCGGGCCGAAGGCGCCCTTCACCGCGAGGATGGTCGATGCGCAGCTGCGGATAGAGGCGATCGACGGTCTCGAGGTGACCGGCGAGGTCGGCCGGGACCTGGTCCTCGCGCTCGAAGGCGAACACCACCAAGAGGTTGCGCGTGTTCTCGTTGCGCAGGACGTAGAGCGCCGCGCGGTTCAGCATCGGCAGCGAGTCGCCCTTGGTGGGGTAGATCATCCGCTGGCTGTTGATCGCGTCGATCTTGCTGTGGACGCGCCCGTCCACCCAGACGTTGAACGCGCGCACCTTGTCGAGGACCGAGCGCGGGACGAAGAGCGCCAGCTTGAGGATCTCGATGCGCAAGAACATGAGCGCGATGACCACGATCGCCGCGGCGAAGTAGACGCCGAAGATCTTCACGTACTCGGGGTCGGCGACGATGTTGCCGACGAGGCCGGCGAGCACCGCGAACAGCGCGAGGGTCACCGCCGGCCAGCTGGCGCGGGTGGTGCTGGGCAGGCGCGCGCGGGTCTTCTTGAGCAGCATGTTGCCGATGGCGAAGAGCGCCATCACGCACAGAATGGACAGGGTGTAGACACCGGCCAGGATCGCGATCTCGCCGTTCGTCACCGCGAGGATCGAGCAGCCGTGTAGGTCCCGCGGTTGAGCGGCAGCGCCCCGCCGACCTCGGCGTAAACCCGGCGGAACACGTAGCGGACCAGGGCGACGATGAGCAGCGCGACGGGCGCGAGCACGCCGGCGGCGCCGATGCACGGCGCCGACACGTAGAGCACGCTCGAGGTGATGTCGTTGCCGCAGATGGCGGTCGACGACCACTGCCCGAGGGTGTGCTTGTGACCCTGGTCCAGGTGACGCGCGGTGACGGCGCTGGTCTCGAGGTCGGTGACGCGCTCGGCGCGCCCCCAGCCCGCGAAGTCCCAGGAGTCGACGGCGCCCACGTCGGGGTCTGGAATCGCTTCGATCTCTGACATGCGCTGGCCTCGTCGCGAAGTCCGGCCCCATGGTGCTACGCCGGTCTCGCTTCGTCCACGCCACTCGATTCAGCGCGCGCGCCTTGCCGCGCGACGCGGGCTGCGGGAGAGTCCCCCCCGAGATGCCGGCCGACGTCACCCACGATGCCCTCAAGACCCTCCGCGAGCGGACCCCGCGGCTGCTCGCGACCCTCGGCGTGACCGCCAGCGAGGCCGACCTGGCGTGGCTCAGGACCCTGGACACGCGGCTCCTGCCGCGGCTGTCCCCCGACTTCCCGCTCATCGCCGCCATCACCGGCGGCGGCAGCGCCGGCAAGTCCACGCTGTTCAACAGCCTCGTCGGCGCCGAGATCTCCACCGCCGGCGGGCGCGCCGGCCTCAACCGCCGCGTGCTCGTCGCTGTCCACCCCGCGCAGACCGCGCGCCCGGACTTCCTCGCGGAGCTGTTTCTGCCCTTTGGCGCGCCACCGACCCCGATGGGCGATCGCCAGGTGCTCACGACCCCCGGCCCCCCGGTCTACGTCGCCCAGGCCGCCCTGCCCCGCGGGGTCATCCTGCTCGACACCCCCGACTTCGACGTCGGGGCCGCCGGCGCCTACCTCAACCGGGACGTCGCCGCGCCGGTGCTGTCCGCCGCCGACGTGCTCGTCTACATCTTCACCAACGCGACCTACAACGCGAAGGCCAACACCGACTTCATCCGCGGCCAGCTCACCGCCATCGGCCGGCGCCCGTGCGTGCTGGTCTACCGCGTCTACCAGAGCTACTCCGAGGCCGACGTCCTCGCCCACGCCGAGACGGTCGCCTACAACCTCTACGGCGACGACTGGCGCGAGCACGTCCTGGCCATCTTCCGGGCCGACGACGACAACGCCGTCGCCGCCGGGGCCGCCGCGATGATCCCGCGCCGCGTCGGCGGCGGGCCCGGCCTGCTCGACACCCTCAGCGCCCTCGACCCGCGCGAGCTCCGCCGCGAGCAGAACGGCGTCATGCTCGCGGACGTCGCGCGGGCAGCGGGCGCCACCCGCGACGCGGCCCGAGGCGAGCGCGCGCTCCTCGCGCTCTACCGCGACGCGCTGCGCCTGGCCACCTCCCACGGGGTCGCGACCGCCCTCGCCGAGCTGCCGCTCAACCGCATCGTCGAGCGCATCCGCGAGGTCTTCGAGCAGACCGACCCGGGCTTCATCCGCTTCAGCCGCCGCGCCGGGCGCGTCACCGGGGCGCCGTTTCGCGGGCTGATGCGCCTCGTCAAGGGCGCCGATCCCGCCGCGGCCACCCCGGCCGTCGACCCGCGCGAGCTCGTCCGCGGATCGCTCATCGCCGCCGCCAACACCCTGCGCCGCCAGGCCCTCGGCGAGGAGATCTCCGCCGTCACGAGCGCCGGCGACCCGGACGGCGCCTCGCTCATCGACCGCGTCGCCGCCGTGCGCGAGGCCCGCGGTCTCCACGGGGGCGAGCGCCCGCTGGCCGAGCCGAGCCACGCCGGCGGCGGGGTGAACCTCTTCATCGCCGCGCCCCCCGCGCTCGACGCCGCGCGCGCCTCGCTCCTGGCGCGCGACTGGTCGGCGGCGCTGGCGCGGATCTCCGAGCACGCGAGCGAGCTGCTCGAGCTCCCAGCGGCCCTCGACGCCGAGCTCGCCTCCATCGTCGCGGACTTCCGGCGCGACCTCCCGTTCCTCAAGCGCGCCCGGGCGGCGCTGGTGGCGTCGCTGAACCTCGTCCCGCCGATGCTCGGCATCGTCTACGTCTTCGCCACCGCCGACCCGGTCGGGGGGACGTCGATCTCGGCCAAGCTCGGGAGCCTCTTCGGGCTCAACGATCTGTGGGCGACCGTCACCATCCCGGCGTCGAGCGGCCTCGACGACCTCACCCGCGCGCACCTCAAGCGCCTGCTCGACCCGGTCGTGCAGCGCTGGCTCGCGACCCGCGCCGAGCCCGTCGGCGCCTTGCTCGACGCCGAGGTGATCGGCCCGGTCCTCAGCGAGGCCACGCGCCGGGTGGACGCCGCCGACGCGCTGCTCGACGCCGTCACCGCCGCCCTCGGGCGGCTGCCCACCGGAGCCCCGTCATGAACGAGCCGAGCCCGCTGAGCACGAGCGACCGCGCGCAGCTCCTCGCCGCGGGGCGCCTCGAGGACGCCCGCGGCGAGCTGGAGTCGACCCGGGCGGCCCTGGGGGCGGCGCCCCGCTGGCGCCCGGCGCGCGGCCTGATGGCGCAGTGCGACGAGGCGCTCGCGCGCATCGAGGAGATGCGTGAGCGCATGCGGCGCAAGCTCGTCGTCGCCATCGTGGGGCCGACCGGCGCCGGGAAGTCGACGCTGCTGTCGGCGCTGGCCGGGGTCGACGGGCTGTCGCCGAGCGGCGTCACCCGGCCGACCACCCGCGACGTGGTGGTCTACTGCCGTGAGCGCGAGGACGCGGAGCCGCTGATCGCGCGGCTCGGCGACGACGCGCGGGTGGCGGTCAAGGCGAGCCCGGCGGCGGTGGGGCTCGAGCACCTGCTGCTCGTCGACACCCCGGACTTCAACAGCGCGCTCGAGGCCGAGCACCGCCCGATCGTCGAGGCGGTGGTGCGCCAGGCCGACGTGCTGCTGTGCGTCTTCAACGTCGAGAACCCCAAGACCCGGGCGAACATCGAGTACCTGGCGCCGCTGGTGGCGTCCTTCCCGAGCCGCTTCGTGCTGGCCGTGCTCAACCACTGCGACCGCCAGGACGAGGCGGAGCTGAAGGGGGACATCCGACCGGACTTCGTGCGCACCCTGAGCGCGGGCTGGGACCGAGCGCCAGCCGGGGTGTTCTGCGTGTCGGCGCGGCGGCAGCTGCGGCGGCCGGAGTGGCCGGCGGGGGCGGCGCCGCGGCACGACTTCGACGAGTTCCCGCGGCTGCGGGAGGCGCTCTTTGGGTCGCTGAACCGGGCGAGCGTGGTGCTCGACGCGCGGGTCGAGCGGGCGCGGCACCTGGCGACGGCGGTGCGCGAGGCGGTCGCCGAGCGCGCGGCGGCCCTCGACGTCGCGGCGGGGGACGTCGACCAGCGCCTGCGGCGCCTCCGCGGTGAGGCCCTCGGCGAGGCGGCCGGCGGGCTCGGCGAGGCCGGCGCCGGGGTCGGCGTCGGGACCATGGCGCTGTTCTACCAGCGGCTCGCCAACGCGTGGTGGGGGCCGGTGGGGTGGCTCGTGGGGATCTGGGCGCGCCTGCTCATCGTGGGCGCCGGCTTCACCAACATGCTGCGCTTCGGCCACCCGGTGCGCCAGCTGTGGGGGGTGGTGACGAGCCTCGCGCGCTTCAAGCAGAGCCGGGAGTCGATCGACGAGGCCGAGCGCGGCCACGGGACCGACCTGGCGGCGCTGCGCTACCGGGCGCGCTACGAGCGCGAGTGGCCGGCGCTGGCGGACGCCCTCGTCGCGGGGGGCTTCGACCCGGCGGTGCGCGACGCGGGGGTGGCGGTGCCGACCGCGGAGGCGCTGGACCAGGCGCTGACCGAGCGCTGGGGGAGCGCGCTGAGCGCCCAGCTCGACCGAGCGACGGACACGCTGAGCGCGGCCTGGTTGCAGCTGCTCCTCAACGGCTTCGTGTTGGTGCCGGCGGTGGCCGTGGCGGTGCGCGCCGTGACCAGCTTCGTGGGGGACGAGCTGCTGAGCGGCGACTACTTCCGCCACGCCTTCTTGACGATCCTGCTCTTGTGGCTGTTGGCGTTCGTGCTCTTCCAGATGGGGGCGCGGGCGCTCGGCGGGCGGAGGCTGTTGCGGCGGACCTTCGCGGCCCTCCTCGAGGAGGTGCGCGAGGGGCCGGACGCGCTCGGCGACGACGCGCTCGCCCGCGAGGTCGCCGCGGTCCGTCGCCTGCGGTGACGACGGATCCGGCGGCGGCGACCCCGTTGGGCGCTACGCGATCCTACAGCTCGCCGCTTGTGAGCAGGGTGCGGGCGCGGTTGAAGGCGTCGAGCAGCTCGAGGCGGTCGCTGGCGTCGCCGGCGCAGGCGTTCAGCTCTGCGGCGACGCCGGCCAGGTCGTAGCGGCTCGCGAAGGGGCTGCCCTTGAGGATCTCGGCGAACAGCGCGACCGCGGTGGCGAAGCGGGTGTCGGTCTCGGCGTCCTGCCAGCTCGCGCGGACGTCCTCGCGGGCGAGCTGGGTGCGGAGCTCACGGGCCGGGCTGGCGTCGTGGGGGTCGGCGCCCCTGTAGCGCACGCGGACCTCAGCGAGGGCGCTCGGCGCCAGCAGGACGGGCTCGCCGTCCCAGGCCGCGCCGTCGTCGAGCTGGGGCGCGCCGCTGGCGTCCGGGATGGACCCGGCGTCGAGGACGAGCTCGTAGAGGGCGGTCACGGTGTGGCCGGCGCCGACCTCGCCGGCGTCGACCCGGTCGTCGGTGAAGGCGTCGTCGGCCAGGGCGCGGTTCTCGTAGCCGAGGAGGCGGTAGGCGCGCACGTGATCGGGGTTGAAGACCACCTGAATCTTGGTGTCGCGGGCGACGAGGAAGATGGTGCGCCAGAGATCCTGGTTGGCGTACTGGATGGCGTGGTCCTCGTCGGTGATGACGGCGTAGGAGCCGTTGCCGGCGTTGGTGACGCGCTCCATCATGGCGTCGTTGAGGTTGCCGTAGCCGAAGCCGAGGGCCGTCAGGGTCACGCCCCCGTCGCGCTTGCCCTCGATGAAGGCGACGAGCGCGTCGGTCGAGGTGATGCCGACGTTGAAGTCGCCGTCGGTGCACAGGACGACGTGGTTGACGCCGCCCTCCATGAAGGCTCCCTCGGCCACGTCGTAGGCGCGGGCGAGCCCGGCCTGGCCGGCGGTGCTGCCGCCCGCGGAGAGGCGGTCGATGGCGTGCAGGATGGCGGCGCTCTCGCTGACGCGGGTGGACTCGAGGGCGACGCGCTCGCCCGAGGCGTAGGTCACGATGGCGATGCGATCGGTGGGGCGCAGGGTGGTGACGAGCTCGCGCAGCACGACCTTGACGAGGGGGAGCTTGTTGCTGGCGCTCATGCTGCCGGAGACGTCGACGAGGAAGACGAGGTTGGCCGGCGGGCGCTCGTCGGCCGGGAGCTCGCGGGCGTGGAGGCCGACCCGGAAGAGCACCGTGTCGCCGATGGGGAGCGGCGCCGCGTCGAGGGCGACCGTGAAGGGGTGCTCGGCGCCGGCGGCGGGGGCGGGGTAGCCGTAGTCGAAGGCGTTGACGAACTCCTCGAGGCGGACGCTGGCCGGGTCGGGCAGGGCGTTCCGCTCGCCGATGTCGCGGCGGAAGATGTCGTAGCTCGCGGTGTCGACGTCGGTCGCGAAGGTCGAGAAGGGATCGTGCTCGGCGACGACGAAGGGGTTGGTCCCGACGGCCTCGTATTTGTCCCCGGGGGCTGGCTCGGCCAGGTCCTGGGAGTAGCTTGGGCCGTGGTAGCCGCCGGCGCCTTCGAAGTCGCCGCAGGCCGCGAGGGCGCCGCCGAGCAGGGTCGTCGTGAGGAAGGTGGCGAGGACGGTGGAGGTGCGCATGGGGACTCCGGGTGCGTGGGTCGCTCGGGAGCAGAGCAACACCGGTGCCAAACCCGAGACGCCCTTGCGCAGCGCGGAGATGCCCCGCTATCGCCGAGCCACCGCGGGGGGCGTCACCCGTCGCGGGTGTCACGCTGAGAGCCTGGCCGTAAAGCAGATATACACCCCGCCGGGCCGCGGCGTGGCCTCAATACAGCCAGGGGATGATGCGACGCGGTACGCGCTGACGATACTCGTCCCAGAGAGGCCCGTATTTAGCGGCGCAGCGCTTGTCATCGGCCCTCTCGCGGGGCAGCAAGAGCGCGACATAGTAGAGCGGGTAGAGCCAGGGCCACGGGCTCTCCGGGTAGCCGAGGGCGAGGGCGAGGCCGACGCCCATGAGGATCTCGCCGAGGTAGTTCACGTGCCGCGAGACGGCCCACAAGCCGCTGCAGAGCAAGGTGCGCTGGCCGTCGCTGACGGTGTGCGGCCGGAAGACGCCGAGGAAGGCCCGGTCCGGGGCGACCTTGAAGGTGAACTTCTGCAGGTTCGCGCCGCGCGACAGGGCCCAGCCGGCGAAAAACGTCAGCGCGGCCACGATGAGCAGCGCCGGCGCCGGGTCGGGGTTGGGCTGGTCGGCGGTGCCCCACAGGCCGACGGCGTAGAAGTACGGGTAGAAGACCAGGCAGCCCCAGCCGAGCTTGAAGCCGACGCGCTCGGCGAAGAGGTCGTAGGTGTAGAGGTGGACCCGCTCGAAGACGAGGTAGTCGACGACGAACCAGCTGAACAGCGCGACGTGGAGGGCGACGCCGGGGGACGGGGCGGGTGCGTAGGCGATCCAGTGGTGCGCGGCGAAGGACAGCAGGTTGAGCTCGAGCAGGGTGGCGCCGAACAGGTAGAGGAACATCTTGGCGTCGACGCGCCGGCCGAGGGCCTGGGGGTTCTCGAGGCGCCCGAGCCACAGCTCGGCGAGCAGCCCGCGGCCGGTCGGTGGGGCGCGCAGCACGATGGCGAGGGTGAAGATGAGGCCGAGGGTGCAGGCGCCGGCGAGGCCTTCCCAGCGCCAGCGCCACAGCAGGTCCCACGGGAGGGAGCCGCTCGCGGCGAGGGCGGCCCAGATCCCGACGGTCACGAGCAGCACGAGGAGGCCGTTGAGGCGGTAGCGGAGCGGCTGTCCGGTCGCCGGGTCGCGGACGTAGCCGGCGACGCGGCGAGCCGGGAGGCCGAGGTGGAGCGCGAGGATCAGGGCGCAAACGAGCCAGGGCGTGAAGAACGCGGCCAGGTGTTCAGTCAGGGGGGACCTCGCTCGCAGGGCCCGGGCGGGCGCTCCACCGCACCATAGCAGCCCCGGCAGGGGCCAGCATCCCCGTAAAATAAAAAGTGAGGGTGCCTGACCCCTATCTTGCGGGGTCAGGCACCCTCACTTTTTATTTTTGCCTCGACGGGCCTGCAACACCGCAGGCGCCTTTCGTCGAGGGGTCAGGC
>PHBI01000112.1:0-25891 GCA_002841945.1 Deltaproteobacteria bacterium HGW-Deltaproteobacteria-14 | reverse complement strand
ACACCGCAGGCGCCTTTCGTCGAGGGGTCAGGCACCCTCACTTTTTATTTTTGCCTCGCGGCCCGTTAGGGGGCGGAAAGTGAAAAGTGAGGGTGCCTGACCCCTGGGATCCCTGGGATCCGCGGCCCGTTAGGGGGCGGAAAAGTGAAAAGTGAGGGTGCCTGACCCCCGGGATCCGGGCTACGGTGTGAGAATGCGAATGAAGCACACCGGCGTGGGCGGGTTTCGAGACAGGTACGGGCCGTGGGCGCTGATCGCCGGCGCCTCGGAGGGGCTCGGGGAGGCGTTCGCCCGGCAGGCCGCAGCGCGTGGCCTCGACGTGGTGCTGGTGGCGCGGCGGGGCGAGGTGCTGGCGCGAGTCGCGGGGGAGATCGCGGTGGCCCACGGGGTGCGGACCCGTGTCGTCGTCGCCGACCTGGCGGAGGCCGGATGCGCCGCGCGGATCGGCGCGGCCGTGGCGGACCTCGAGGTCGGGCTGCTGGTCCACAACGCCGCGCTGTCGGTCCCGGGGCCGTTCCTCGACACACCCGCCGAGGCCCACGCCAGCGCCGTCGCCGTGAACTGCGCGAGCCAGGTCGCGCTCGTCCACGCCTTCGCCGGCCCGATGCGCGCGCGCGGGCGCGGCGGCGTCGTCATCGTCTCGTCGCTGTCCGGCTTCTACGGCAGCGGCGACCTCGCGACCTACGCCGCGACCAAGGCCTTTGGGGCCACCCTGGCCGAGGGCCTGTGGTTCGAGCTGGGGCCCGCCGGGGTCGACGTCGTGGCGACCTGCGCCGGCGCAACGCTCACCCCGGGGTACGCGCGGCGCGCACCCGAGGACCTGCCGCGGCTCGCCCCGGCGCCGATGGCCCCGGACGCCGTCGCCGATGACGCCCTCCGCGCGCTGGGGCGCGGCCCACGCACCATCCCGGGGCGCGGCAACCGCCTGGCCAGCTTCATCCTCCGCGCCTTCGTCCCACGACGCCGCGCCATCGGCATGATGAGCGCCGCCGGGCGCGCCGTCTTCGAGGCCGAGCGGCGCGCCGACGACGCGGTGTGAGGCGGGGCAGCCGGCCGGACGGCGCGGCTCACTTCCGATAGAGTTCCCGTACAGAGCCGAGCACCGCCCGGCATCGCGCCGACCTGGAGTCCGCCCCCGTCATGGACATCGTCAGCATCATCCTCGCCGTGCTCTTCTGCCTGGCGATCGTCGAGTCGGCGACGCCCGCCTGGGGTGCCACCACCGGGTGGGCCCTCGGCCTCGCCATCGGTGGCATCACGGCGTCCGGCAAGTACACGCTCTTCATCGGTCTGGGGGCCGGTGTCGTGCTGACGGCGCTGGTCCTCGTCATCGCGCGCCGGGTCGCCATCCGCCGCGTCGTCGAGAGCGACGACGAGGGCTAGCTGGCGTGGGTTAGGGTCCGCGCAGGAATAACCCCGCAGGATGGCCAAGGAGGCGGCCCGCTGGGTGATTCGACGAAAGCGCAGTCAGGCCGGGCGTCTTCCGAGCTTTCGGGGACGCGCAGATGGCGGCGGATCCGCCGGCAAGACGACGAGTTATTTCGGCACGCGCCCTTGGTTTGACTCGAGGGTCCCGGCGAGCAGGTGGGTCCTGAACGCGGCGACGGCCGTCAGGGCCAGCGCGAGCCCGACGACGCGCGGGACGAACGTCGTGAGCCCGAGCGAGCCCAGAAACCACTCGGCCCCCGCACTGGGGGACAGCGCCCCGCCGAGCTGTGTGAACAGCGCCACCACGAGCACGGCGATCGCCACGAGCGCGGTGGTCGCCAGTCGAGGCGCCCCGAGACGGGGGGCCGCAACCGCGAGGCCGGCCAGCAACGAGATCGGAGCCAGCGACGACGCCACGTCGCCCAGGGGCGTCGCGAAGCCGCCGCCGCTCACGAGGATCCTCTTCTCGAACAGCGCCTCCAAGGAGGTTCCGACCCCCTGGCCGAGCAGAATCGCCTTGATGATACACGCCATGACGCCCGCCGCGACCGCTGCTCGAAGCAGGCGACGGGCGCCGACAGCCGGCGACACCGCCGTGGCTCGCCAGGCGCCGAAGGTGCCCACCGCGAGCAGCGCGAGCTCGAGGATCGGAGCGACTCGCAGCAGCGCGGCCAGCCGACCCTCGGGACTCGAGAAGAAGGTCGCGGCGCCGATCGCGATGCTCAGCAGCACGCCACCGAGCATCGCCGCATAGACGATGCCGAGTCCGCGATGGACACGTTGCCACTCCGGGAGCTCCTCCCAACCTTCGATCTCGGGGTCCGCCATCTTCGTCCGCGCTTCGATGCCTCGGTTGATGACGAAGACCGGAGGTTCGTCGGCGGTAAACCCGAGAGAGGCCGGGGGGGCATGGCTCCCGAGGAGCCAGACACCGTCAACATAGTTGACGGTGTCGCGGCTCAGGCAAGTTCGGGCCCGTGCCGGAATAAGTTGATCGGATGGCCAAGGAGGGGAAGCGAAGGCAGACCGGGCGTCTTCCGAGCTTTCGGGGACGCGCAGATGGCGGCGGATCCGCCGGCAAGACGACAAGCTATTTCGGCACGGACCCTTACGCCGCCGGGCGCGCCGTCTTCGAGGCCGAGCGGCGCGCCGACGACGCGGTGTGAAGCAGGCTGCTGCTACTTCTTGTCCTTCTTGTCGCCCTTCTTGTCCTTCTTGTCCTTCTTGTCCTTCTTGTCCTTCTTGTCCTTCTTGTCCTTCTTGTCCTTCTTGTCCTTCTTGTCGCCCTTCTTGTCCTTGTCCTTGCCCATCTGGCCCTCCGGATCCTGTGGTTGTGGGAACGCAGTAGACCACACCGCGCCCCATTGAGAAACCGGGCCCTCGGGGCGCCCCGGGCTTGTGAGAACCGGGGCGGCGTGCTTCCATTCGCCGCGCGTCGCGGGTCGGCGCCGAGGTCGCCCCGTGCCCAAGCAGTCCAAGAGAGCCGTGCTAGACGGCGCCACACCGCGCCTGGACCTGGTCGTCCAGGCGCTCACCGGCGCCTCGCGGGCGATCGTCCGCGGGATGTTCGACCACGGCTGCGTGACCCTCAACGGCGACCCGTGCTCCTCCCCGGGCGGTCAGGGCGCGCGCGGGGACGTCGTGGAGGTCACCTGGGACCCTCAGCAGCGCTACAAGGCCCAGCACACGCGCGCACCGCAGCGGTTCGGGATCACCTTCGAGGACCAGCACCTGATCGTCGTCGAGAAGCCCGCCGGGCTCTTGACGGTCGAGACCAGCCGCGGGGGTGAGGAGACGCTGTTCGGGGATCTCGGGCGCTACCTGAGCCGCGGGCCGCGCATCACCCGCCCGCCCTTCGTCGTGCATCGCCTCGACCGTGACACCTCCGGGATCCTCGTCTTCGGCAAGACCCGCCGCATCGCCGACGCGCTGATCGAGCAGTTCAAGGCCCGCAAGCCCGAGCGCGAGTACGTCGCCATCGTCGCGGGCCAGCTGCCCGACGACGCAGGGACGTTCCGCAGCTTCCTGGCGACGAGCAAGGAGCTGCGCGAGTACTCGACCACCACGCCGGGCGAGGGCAAGCTGGCGGTGACCCACTACCGCGTCGAGACTCGGCTAGCGGACGCCACCGTCGTGCGCGTGAACCTCGAGACCGGCCGGCGCAACCAGATCCGCGTCCACTTCGCCGACGACCGCCACCCCGTCCTCGGCGACACGCGCTACGCGGTGGAGCGCGCGGCGCACCCGCTGTGGCCGCACAAGCGGTTGGCGCTCCACGCCATGACCCTCGGGATCGTCCACCCCGTGACGCGGCGCCGCCTGCAGTTCACCTCGGATCTCCCCGACGTATTCCAGGCGTTCCTGCGCAGCGCAGCGCGCTGACCCGCGGCCAGCCCGCCCCTACCAGTCCTCGAAGGCCCCGTTGTCGCAGTCGTCGGTCGTGGCGGTGCCGTCGTCACAGCCGCCGACCTGATCTTGGCCGCCGAGGAACCACCCGCCGCCGAGGCACTCGTCGCCGTCCCAGCCACCCCAGATGACGTCGTCGCCGCCATTGCCGCAGGCGCGGTCGTGGCCGAAGTCGTGCGTCTCCCAGTCGTCGCCGGTGACCAGCGTGTCGTCGCCGTCGCCGCCGCGCAGGAAGTCGTCCCCAGGCCCGCCGTCGAGCCAGTCGTCGCCGGCCTCGCCGTCGAGCGCGTCGCGCCCCGGGCCGCCCCACATCTGGTCGCCGGCCCCGTCGCCGATCATCTTGTCGTCGCCGTCGCCGCCGTCGAGGGCGTCCTCGCCGGCGCCGCCGTGCATCCGGTCGTTCCCGGGCCCCCCCATCAGGAAGTCGTCCCCGGCGCTCCCGTCGAGCTCGTCGTCGCCCTCCTCGCCGTAGAGCTCGTCCTTGCCGGGGTTGCCCCCGAGCGTGTCGTTGCCGGGGCCGCCGAAGAGCACGTCCGCCTCACCGTCGACGATGATCCAGTTCGCGCTCTCGCCGTAGAGCCGGTCGTTGCCCTCCATCCCCCACAGCTCGTCGTAGCCCTGGTTGCCCTCGAGCTCGTCGTCGCCGGCGAAGCCGATGAGGCAGTCGTTGCCCGAGCCGCCGCTCAGCTTGTCCGCGCCGGCGGTGCCGAGGATCAGGTCGTCGCCGTCGGTGTTCTTCTTGCCGTCATGGACGACCTTGCACGGCTGCCCCGGGGTGCACTCCCAGCGCCCGCCGCCCGCGAAGATGGTGACGCGCCCGCGGTAGGCGTCCTCGAGCCAGCCCGCCCAGGGCCGGCGGCAGAAGGTGACCGCCATGTCGCCGGCGGCGCAGGCGCTCGTCGGGTCGTAGGTCGTGCCGTTGGCGACGCCCGCGGCCGCGATCCCCAGGATGCCGGCGCTCGCGGCGCAACCCGTCGGCGGGGCGGCCGGCACCACGGGCAACCAGTGGCCGCGCTTGTAGAGGTGATAGGCCGCGAACATGCCCATGTAGTCGAGGCCGTTGAACTCGGCCCGTGGGAAGTGGCGGGTGCCGATGCGGTCCCCCGCCCCGTTGACCCGAGACTCGCTCATCCAGCCGGGGCTGTTGGAGCAGCCGGGCACGCCGCGGCACGGACCGCTACAGGGAGCCGAGCGCAGGAGCGCCTCCATGCGCCAGTCGGACCAAGGCGCCGGCAGGGTCGCGTCGTGCAGGATCGCCCAGGTCACCGCGAGGTAGTCCTTGCCGTCACCCTGCGCCAGGCTCGTCATCTTGGCCCCGTCCCACACGCCGTTGACCGCCGCCAGGCGCAGGGCGTGGGTGCGGTTGTAGGCGTGGGTCGGCTCCCAGATGACCTGCAGCCCGGCCCAGGACGCCTCGCCGAGGGTCTGTGAGGCGAAGTTGCGGTAGTCGTCGACCCCGAAGTCCGCGCCGCAGACGACGTTGGCGAGCTTGGCCATGGCGTTCGAGAAGCCGATCGCGTTGCCGCCCCAGGCGTCCGGCGGCGACGCGCCGGTCGGGTCCTTGATGCGCCAGCCGTTCTTGCGCATGAACCAGACCATGCGGTGGATCTTCTCGCGGGCGTCCTCGTGCAGGGCGACGCCGTTGACGACGGCGTCGGTCGGGATGAGCTTCGCGACGAGCGCCATGCCCCACATGAGCGCGATCGCCTGGTCCTGGCTGACGTAGGAGCCGTCCTCGACCGACGGCGGGTCGCAGCCGAGGTCGCTGGAGACGCACTCGTAGCCGGCGTAGCCGTCGGCCCGCGGCCAGCGGTAGTCGCCGCCGGGCAGGATATTGAAGTCGTCGGGGACGTCGTCGCGCAGGAAGAAGCCGTCGCGCACCGGCGGGACGCCAAAGAAGGTCTCCGCGCGCTCGTCGATGCGGTCGAAGGCCAAGAGCGCGAGCTGCAGGTCGCTCAGGGTCTCGGCGGTGTCGAGCCCGAGGTCGCGGAAGAGGCCGTACTCGAGGGCCAGCACGGCGATGTACTCGCCGAGCCAGACGGTCCCGTCGCCCCAGTTGTACTTGCCGCGGGCGTCGGCGAGATCCTCGCGTGGGCACTCGGTGAAGGCCCAGTGGCCGGCACAGTTCACGGTGGGCTCGCGGCGCGACGCCGGCATCGAGTGACCCGGCCCCGTGCCGATGACGACGAAGCCGGGCTCGGCGGCGCTGCCGTTGCCGCGCAGGCGCGCGCGGTAGCGCATGTACTTGGCCAGCAGGTCGTCGTCACTGCAGCCAGCGCCGCTCGCGTCGAGCCCCTCGCGCAGCTGCCCCGGCGGCACGATCCACGGGCTCTCGAGGGCCAGACAGTCGACGGCGCAGTGGCCGGCGAGCCCGTTGTCGGCGCCCTCGTCGCAGTACTCGCCCGGCTGGACGGCCCCGTCGCCGCAGCGCGGGCCGGGGCCGGCGCAGCTGGCCAGGCAGTGGCCATAGACGCCGTTCAGGACGCCGTCGTCGCACGCCTCGGCCTTCTGCACCACGCCGTCGCCGCAGCGCGGGCCGTCGCCCGCGCAGTCCGCGGCGCAGTGGCCGTAGGTACCGTTGTCGAGGCCGTCGTCACACACCTCGGGGTCGACGCGGACGCCGTCGCCGCAGCCGGGGACGGGGTTGCAGTCGATGGCGCAGTGGCCGGGCCTGCCGTTGTCCGGCCCGTCGTCGCAGCTCTCGAGGGGGACGTCGACGTGGCCGTCGCCGCAGCCCTGCGCCGGCCCCTGGCAGTCGGTCGCGCAGTGGCCGTAGGTGCCGTTCTTGTCGTCGCCGTCGTCGCACGCCTCGTACTCGGCCTCGATAAAGCCGTTGCCGCAGCGGATGGCGGGCCCGTTGCAGCCGTAGCCGCAGTGCCCGTAGCGCCCGTTGACCGGGCCGTCGTCGCAGACCTCGCGATCGGGCTGCACGACGCCGTCGCCGCAGTGGAGGCCGGCGCCGAGGCAGTCGTCAGCGCAGTGGTCGTAGGTCCCGTTGAGGTCCCCCTCGTCACACACCTCGGGGGCCTCGACGCGCCCGTCACCGCAGATGGGTCCGGGGGCCGCCGTGTCGACGCTCGCGAGGGTGTCGACGCCGAAGATGGTGTCGGCGGTGGCCGCCGGGCCGCCCTGATCGCCGCAGGCGGCGAGGGTCAGTCCGGCGATCGCGAGCGCTACGCTGAGAGACTGCGAAGGCATCATGGGCTGTTTTCCTGGAACGAGACGCACGGTCGCAGCAAAGACCCGCCCCCCGATCCGGAGGGGGAACGGGGCGAGGACCCTCGGTGCGCCGCGTTGCGGTGACACAGCATACCCCCCGCCCGACCCCAACGCGAGCGTGGTTCACGATCCCAGTTCAGGCGTCGCCTCCCTCGCCCGCCTCGTACTTGCCCAACCGATAGAGCAGCACGTGGCGGGGGACGCCGAGGTAGCGGGCGGCGGCGGAGCGGTTGCCCTCGAAGCGGGCGAGCGCCTTGAGCACGAGCTCCTTCTCGAGCTCGGGCAGGCTGAAGCTGGCCTCGGGCAGGACCACCTCGCCGGGCACCAACGGGCCGGCCAGTGTCGGCGAGGACGCATGCGGGAGCTCGGTCGCTGGCCCCTCGCCGGCGGCGCCGGGCGGGGCCATGTCGCCGAGGTCGAGCACGTCCGAGCGGCGCAGCAGGAGCATCCGCGAGATCATGTTCTTGAGCTGCCGCACGTTGCCCGGCCACGGCGCCCGCTCGAGCTCGGCGAGGAGTCGCGGCGCCACCGTCACGTCGGGGGCCCCGAGGGTCTTCAGGAAGTGACGCACCAACAGCGGGATGTCCTCGGCGCGCTCCCGCAGCGCGGGAAGACGGATCGGAATGACGCTCAGACGGTGAAAGAGATCCTCACGGAAGGTCCCATCCCGCACCGCAGCGTCCAGCTCGCGGTTCGTCGCCGCGACCACGCCGACGTCGATCGGGACGCGGTGGCGCCCACCGAGCCGGTCGATGACGCGCTCCTCGAGGACCCGCAGGATCTTCGCCTGCAGCTCGAGCGGCAGCTCGCCCACCTCGTCGAGCATCAGCGTCCCGCCCTGGGCCTGCTCGAAGCGGCCCACGCGGCTCCGGTCGGCGCCGGTGAAGGCCCCGCGCTCGTGACCGAAGAGCTCGCTCTCGAGCAGCGCCGCCGGCAGCGCCGCGCAGTTCACCGGCACGAAGGCCCCGGTGCGCCCGCTCTCGCGGTGGATGCGCCGCGCGACGAGCTCCTTGCCGGTCCCGCTCTCGCCGGTCAGGAGCACCGTCACCCCGGCCTGGGCGACCCGGTCCACCACCCGCAGCACCTCGGTCATGCGCGCGCTCTGGGAGACGATGGGCGCGTCCACGTCGGCGGCGGCGCGGCGGCGCAGCTCGCGGTTCTCCCGCGACAGCGAGCCCCGCTCGAGGGCTTGGCGCACCCGGGCCTTGAGCTCGGCGCGCTGAAACGGCTTGGTGATGTAGTCGGCGGCGCCGGCGGCCATCGCCTCGATGGCGTGGTCCACCGTGCCGAAGGCGGTGATGAGGATGACCTGGACGTCCGGGTGGCGACCCTTGGCGGCGCGCAGCACCGTCAGCCCGTCCGCGCCAGGCATCTTGACGTCGGTCAGCACCAGATCGAAGGGCGGCGGACCGTCGCCGCCCGCGGTCAGCAGCGCCAACGCGTCGTCGCCGCGCTCGACGAGGTGGACCTCGAAGCCCTCCTCGACGAGGTTGAACTCGAGGATCCGCCGCATGCTGGCGTCGTCCTCGGCCACCAACACCCGCGGGCGCACGGCGGAGTCAACCATGGTGGACCTCCGCCGCCGCTGGCAGGGCGAAGCGGAAGACCGTCCCACCGCCGGGGCGCGCCTCATGGGCGAGCAGGCCCCCCTGCTGGCTCACCAGCAGCGCGGCGACCGACAGGCCGAGCCCCGAGCCCCCCTCGCGCCCGGTCACGTACGGGTCGTAGATCGACGCGCCGAGGCCGTCGGGGACGCCGGCGCCGGTGTCGGCGACCTCGAAGCGGACCCCTGCGGCGGCGGCGGTCGCGCGCACCTCGATCCGGCCGTCGGAGGGCGTGGCGGCGAGGGCGTTCTTGACGAGGTTCAAGAGCACCTGGATGACCTGGTCGACGTCGCCGACGCAGCTCAGACCTGGCTCGACGTCGGCGGTCAGCCCGATCCCGGCGGCGGCGGCGGCGTCCTGCTGCAAGGCGACGACGTGGTCGACGGCGTGGGCCGGGTCGAAGGGGGTGAGCTCGGGATCGCGGGGGCGGGCGAAGGCGAGGAAGTCGTCGAGGACGCGCGACAGCCGCGTGGTCTCGCGCTGGGCGATGGCCGCCATCTCGCGCGCGGGACCGGCGTCGGGGGTCGCGCTGGCGAGGATCTCGATGGCGCCGTGGATGCTCCCGAGGGGGTTGCGGACCTCGTGGGCGAGGCCGCGGGTGAGCTGCACGAGCCCCTGCAGGCGCGCCGCGTCCTGCTCGGCGGCGAGGCGCTCGAGGCGCGAGCGCTCGGCCCGGCGGCGGGCGCGACGCTCGCGGTCGACGAGCAGACCGGCGAGGGCGCCGACGCCGAAGTACAGGATGATCTCCAGCACCTTGTCGGTAGTGCCGGCCGGGTCGAGGTGGTGCGGCATCAAGAAGGCGTGAGGGACGTAGGCGACGGTGGCCACGAGCGCCGTCGCGACCCCCGCCACGAGGCCGCCGGTGAACGCCGCCCAGACGATCGGCAGGTAGTAGAGTCGGCGAAAAAGATCGTGGCCGACCGCCTGCGACGGGTCGGTCAGGTAGTGGCCCGCCGTGATGGCGCCGAGCAGCAGCGCCACCCCGAGCCACGGCGAGCGCAGGGCGCGCGCGAGGGCTGAGGCCCGCGGAGGGACAGCGCGCTCGGTCATCGTCATCCGGGACCTCCTGGCGTCGCGGTGTAGGATTCTATACACCTGCCAGCGGAGTTGGAGAATTCTCACCACATCCGCCGGAGTGGTGGGCGACCCGCCCGCCACAAACGGTGGGCGCCCGCCCGCCAGCGGACGGTGGACGCCCCGCCCGCCAGCGGACGGTGGGCGGCCCGCCCTCGACGGTGGGCGTCTCGCCTGCCCCGGTGGGCGGCCCGCCTGCCACGGACGGTGGGCGGCCCGCCCGCCACGGACGGTGGGCGGCCCGCCCGCCACCAGCGCCTAAGGCTCGAGCGAGGTGTGGGTACCGCAGCTGGGCATGCGCTGGCCCATGTACGGGTTCTGCAGCGTATCCACGCGCTGGATCCACTTCTGGTAGCCCTTGGCCATCGGGCACTTGAAAGCGAAGACCCCGTGGGCGCCCTCCGGGCGGGCGGCGATCAGCGTGATGAGCGCCTTGGAGGCGTCCCCGAAGGCGGCGCGCGCCGCGGCGACGTCCTTGGCGGCCGCGATCGCGCCGGCGGCGCGGGCGAGGTCGGCGTGGTCTTTCGCGGTCGACCCGAGCTTGCTAGCCGCCAACTGAGCGGCGGCGAGGTCGTCAGCGAAGAGCCCGGCGTGGACGGCGACGTAGGCGTCGATCGCCGGGTCGAGGCCCGAGGTCGCGGGGGTCGGGGCCGCCATCGCGGCGCCGCCGACGAGGAGGAGGCCGATGGCCAGCGCCATCGCGAGGGTGCGTCCGGGTCGTGTCGTCATGGTGTCGCTCCAGGGTTCGAGTACCCAGGCCAGCAAAGCACAGCCCGTGCCAGCGGACCGCCGCCGGCCCGGTGTCGCGGCGCTGGCGGCCCTCCCGAGCGCGGCGCTCCGTCCACGCCGGGGGCACCGTCCCATCTTCAGGACGTTGCGGGACACAGCGAGACACGCGGGACAGTGTAGAGTTGTCGACACTTCCTTCAGTGGTTGGAGAATAGTCGCCACTCCGGGCGCGCCGTTGGCGCCGCTCGCGGCGGATCGTGCCGCTGGAAGCGGGGTGGGCGGGGCTCGGGAGCGTGGCACGCGCCTTGCTCTGTGAGACCGGCGACCGCAACGCGAGGAGCGGATGACGTGGCGATCAAGGGCATTAGAGTCGGGCCGCTGGCCCTCACCATCTGGCTCGGGGCCGGGTGCGGCGCCAGCGCGCCGACGTGGGTCGACGACGCGGCCTGGCTCGAGCCAGGCGCGACCACGGTCGAGGCGCTCCGCGCGGCGGACGCCCGGGCGGAGGCCGCGATAAGCGCCGAGACGCCGTTGTCGGGCGAGCTGAAGGACCTGGTCGCGGCCCTCGTCGAGCGCAGCCCCGCCATCGCCGCGTCGCGAGCGCGCTACCGGGCCGCCATCGAGCGCGTGCCCCAGGCGTCCACGCTGCCGAACCCGCAGCTGACCTACACCTACCTGCCCGAGCCGGTGGAGACCCGGGTCGGCCCGAACGCCCACCGCATCCAGCTCACCCAGGCGATCCCCTTTCCGACCAAGCTCATCGCCAAGGACGACGCCGCGACGGCGCTGGCCCGCGCCGCCGGCGCCGTCCACGACCGGGTCGTGCGCGACGAGGTCACCCGCCTCGAGGGGCAGTGGGCGGACTTCTACTACGCGACCCGCGCGCTGCTGATCGTCGACCAGCACATCGCCCTCGCCAAGGCGCTGTCCCAGGTCGCCGGGACGCGCTACAGCGCCAGCCGCGGGACGCTCTTCGACGTGTCGAAGGCGCAGTCGCAGCTCGCGCAGCTCGGCTACGACAAGATCCGCCTGACCGAGCAGCGCGACGCCATCGCCGCCGCGCTCAACGCGACCCTGGGCCGCCCGCGCCACGCCGCGCTCACCGCGCCCGGCGGCCTGCCCGACCTCGCCGTCGCCCTCGACGAGGACGCGCTGCTCGCCGTCGCGCTCCAGCGCCAGCAGGAGCTCCACGAGCTCGACGAGCGCATCCACGCCGCCGACGCCAAGGTGCTGCTGGCACAGTCGAGCTGGCTGCCGGACCTCGGGATCGGGGTGCAGTACCTCGTCAACGACCCCGCGCGCATGCCCGGCGTCGCCGACAGCGGCCAGGACGCGATCGGCGTCATGTTCACCCTGTCGCTCCCCATCTGGTTCGGCGACAACGCCGCCAAGGTCGCCGAGGCCCACGCCGAGCGCGAGGCGGCGCTCGCTGGCAAAAAGGCCCACCTCGACCGGCTCCGCGCCGACCTCGCCGAAGCCGTCTTCACCGAGCGCGACGCCCGCCGCCTCCGCACCCTCTACGACGAGGAGCTGCTCCCCCAGGCGACCCGCGCCATGGAGACCGCCGAGCAGTGGAACCGCGCCGACGCCGCCCACTTCACCGACTTCCTCGAGGCGCGCGGGGTCTACTACAGCTTCGCCCTGGCCCGCGAGCGGGCCGTAGCCGACCACTTCAAGGCGGTCGTGCGCATCGAGCAGCTGATCGGCGCGACGCTGGCCCCCAACGGCGCGACCTCGGCGGAGGCTCAATGATGCGTCGCAATATTGCGTATCGCACAAGCATCACGCTTGGCCTTGCGATGCTACTGGCGTTCTCTGCGTGCGCCGCATCATTGCGTTCTGACCTGGCCGACCACCCGCACGGCCGCTTCGCTGAGGGCGCCGGAACGCGCACGACCGGGGTCGTCGTAGCGGCGCCCGTAGAGTCGACCTCGCCCACTGGACCTAGCGCGCTCCCGACGCCGAAGGCCGCCGGCCCCGGGCCCGCGCGGCGCGGCCCGGCAACCGCCGACGAGCTGGCCATCGCCGGGGTCGCCACGGGCGACGAGCAGCTCGCCGCCTTCCGCGGCGCCTGGGCCCCGGGCAAGGGCACGCTCTCCTACAGCGACTCCCGCGCCGCCTTCGTCGCCCGCAGCCCGGCCGTGGCCGAGGCCGTCCAGCGCTTCCGCGCCAGCTACGAGCGCTACGGCCAGGTCGCCGCCCTCGACGACCTCGTGCGCCAGTACGACGCCTTCGCCGAAAAGCTCATGACGAACGCGACGACCCCGATCCTGCGCCCGAGCCTCGCCAAGCGCTTCCCGTTCAACGGCGTGGCGGACCTCCAGGGGCGGATCGTCGACGTCGACGTCGCCCTCGCGCGGATCGCCCTCGAGCGCGACCTGCTCGCGGCCCTCGCCGACTTCGAGGCGGCCTGGCAGGAGGCCTACTACTGGCAGCACGCCCTCGGCATCGTCGCCGGCGTCAGCGACCTCGCCGAGCGCGTCGTCGAGGCCGCCAAGGGCCGCTACCGCGCCGGCGGGACGAGCCACGCGAACCTGATCCAGGCCGAGCTCCGCGAGGAGGCGCTCAGGGTGCGGCACGCGACGGCCCGCGCCCGTCGCACCTCCGCCAAGACGTCCCTCGCCGCCGCCCTCGACCTCCCCGCCGACGCCCTCGACGGGGTGAGCCTCCGCCTCGACGCGCCCCTTCCGGAGCGCCCGGCGCGCAGCGACGTCGCCGCCGCGACCCTCGCCCACGGTCCGACCGTCGCGACCGCACGAGCCGCCCGCGAGCGCGCTGCGCTCATGGTCCAGCTCGCCGAGCGCCAGCTCCAGCCGAACCTCGCCGAGGGGGCCGCCGTCCCGGGCTCCGGCGCCCGCCCGGCCGCGGCGGACCTCGCGTACGCCACCGGCGGCCCGTTCTTGCGCGAGCTCCAGGTGCGCGAGCAGGCCGCCGCCGACGCCCTCGCCGGCGCCGAGCGCCAGGCCCCCGCCCGCGCCGAGGAGGCCTGGGTCACCCTCGACGACGCCGTGCGCCGCCGCCTCAGCTCCGCCGGCCACCAGCTCGCCCGCGCCCAGCAGGGGGTCGACGTCTCCGAGCGCGGCTACCGCGCCGGCACCGCGACCTTCCTCGACCTCGACAGCGCCGTGCAGCTCTACCTCGCGACGGCGCTGGACGCCTGGGCGGCCCTGCGCGACGCCCACGTCGCCGCCGCGCGCCTCGCGACCCTGGTCGGGGCCGGCCCCGCGGCGTCGCCCACCGCTCCCACGGAGGATCCCCATGACTGACCCGACCCCCGCCGCCCCGACGCGGCCGCGCCGCCTGCGCACCATCGTCGTGACCGTGGGCGTGACGCTGATCGTCGTGCTGGTCGCCGGCGACAGCCTGAAGTCCGCCGCCAGCGGGCTGTGGCACGCCGTCTTCGGCGACGACCAGGCCGCCGAGGGCGACGGCCACACCTACTACACCTGCGGGATGCACCCGTGGGTCGTCCTGCCCCACCCGGGGCTGTGCCCGATCTGCCAGATGGACCTCGAGCCCATTGACCCCAGCAAGTTCGAGGCCGAGATCACCATCGACCCGGTGGTGACCCAGAACATGGGCGTGCGCGTCGCCGACGTGGAGCGCGCGCCGCTGACCCGCACCCTGCGCAGCGTGGGCACCGTCGACTACGACGAGACCCGCGTCCGCGACGTCAACCTCAAGGTCGCCGGCTGGCTCGAGAAGGTCGACGTCGACTACCTCGGCGCCCCGGTGAAGGCCGGCGACCCGCTCTTCGACATCTACTCGCCAGAGCTCTTCAGCGCCCAGGAGGAGTACCTCGCTGCGCTGCGGCGAGGGACGAGCGATTTCGCCGCCGCAGCGCGAACCCGGCTCGAGTTCTTCGATGTGAGCAAAAGCGAGATAGACGCGCTCGCCAAGCGCGGCGAGCCACAGAAGGCGATGACCATCGCCAGCCCGTGGGACGGGGTCGTCGTCGAGAAGCACGCCAACGCCGGCGCCCGCGTCGAGCCGGGGACGATGCTCTACCGCATCGCCGACATGTCCAAGGTGTGGGTCATGGTGAGCCTCTACGAGTACCAGCTGCCCTACGTGAGCGAGGGGCAGGCGGCGGTGATGAGCCTGCCCTACTTCCCGGGCCAGGAGTTCGAGGGGCGGGTCATCTACATCTACCCGACCCTCGACGTGCGGACCCGCGAGGTGAAGGCCCGGGTCGAGTTCGACAACACCGCCGGGCTGCTCAAGCCCGGGATGTTCGCGAACATCGAGATCCGCGCGACCCTGGCCCGCGACCGGGTCATGGTCCCGCGCGAGGCGGTCATCGACACCGGCACGCGGCAGGTCGCCTTCGTCAGCCTCGGCGAGGGGCGCTTCGAGCCGCGCGACGTCCGCCTCGGGGTCGAGGGCGAGAGCGGCCGGGTCGAGGTGCTCGACGGGCTGAAGGCCGGCGAGAAGGTGGTCGTGAGCGGGCAGTTCCTGCTCGACAGCGAGGCGCGCATCCGCGAGGGGCTCGCCAAGATGATCCGCGGCGACCTCGCCAGCGAGCAGGTGGCGACCGCGGCCTCGGCCGGCGCGACCGAGCTGAGCGCGCTGCCCGACGCCGCCGCGAAGGCGCTGGGCGAGCTGCTCGAGGCCTACTTCGTCATCCAGAACCGCCTGGCCGGTGACGCCACCGAAGGGGTCGCCGAGGCGGCGGCGACCATCGCCAGCGCGGTCGACGCGCTGCTCGCGACCCCGATCCCCGACCACCCCCACTTCTGGCACCAGCACGAGGAGGTGGCGACCGTGCGCGGCGAGGCCCTCGAGCTCGTCAAGGGGCCCGCCATCGCCGACGCGCGCCTCGCCTTCGCCGACCTCAGCATCGCGCTCTCCAAGCTCGTTCGCGCCACGGGCGTGCCACCGGCGCTGTCCGTCGAGGTCCAGGAGCTCCACTGCCCGATGTATCGCGAGGACCAGGGCGGGACGAGCTGGCTCCAGCCGGCTGGCGCCGTGCGCAACCCTTACTACGGCTCGCAGATGCTCGAGTGCTTCGACGAGCGCGCGGCGATCCCGCGGACCGGGGCCCCGAGCGACCCGACTGGTGACGCGGCCGGGGGGACCCCGTGATCGGCTGGCTCATCGACCTGTCGATCCGTAACCGCCTGATCGTCCTGATGTTCCTCGGGGTGCTCGTCGTCGGCGGCGGGTGGGCCATCGACAACACGGCCATCGACGCCATCCCGGACCTGTCGGACGTGCAGGTGGTGATCCGCACCGAGTTCGCCGGGCAGGCCCCGCAGATCGTCGAGGACCAGGTCACCTACCCGCTCACGACCGCCATGCTCGCCGTCCCGTACGCCAAGGTCGTGCGCGGCTACAGCATGTTCGGGACGAGCTTCGTCTACATCATCTTCGAGGACGGGACCGACCCGTACTGGGCGCGGAGCCGCGTGCTCGAGCAGCTCAGCGTCGTCGTGGGCAAGCTGCCGAGCGGGGTCACGCCCCAGCTCGGCCCGGACGCGACCGGGGTCGGCTGGGTCTACGAGTACGCCCTGCTGACCGGCCCCTACTGCCCCGACCACCCGGGCGGCCTGTGGCAGGACCCCGCGACGGACCGCTGGTACGCGGACCGCAAGGACGCCCCCGACGACGACGACGTGCGAGCGCGGCTGGTGCATCGCCGGGTGTTCCCGGCCTCCGAGGGGTTCGACGTCTGCCCGCTGAGCGGCGGTCCCCTCGCCCGGGCGGACCTCGACCTGTCCGACCTGCGCGGGCTCCAGGACTGGTTTCTGCGCTACGAGCTCACCGCGGTCGACGGGGTCAGCGAGGTCGCGTCCCTCGGCGGCTTCGTCAAGCAGTACCAGGTGGTCGTCGACCCGGTGAGGCTGCGCGCCTACGACATCTCGCTGGCGAAGGTGAAGCAGGCGGTGCAGCGGTCGAACCTCGACGTCGGCGGGCGGGTGGTCGAGATCAGCGAGACCGAGTACATGGTGCGCGGCATCGGCTACCTCGGCTCGCTCACGGACGCCGAGACGAACGCCGCGGGCGCGGCCGGCGAGCGGATCGAGGAGGCGCACACCGAGCAGGCTCTGGCGGACCTGCGCGTAACGGCGCTCGGGGCCACGCCGGACGGGGTCCCCATCACCCTCGCCGACGTGGCGGTCATCCGCATCGGGCCGGAGATCCGGCGCGGGGTGGCGGACTGGGACGGCATGGGTGAGGTCGCTGGCGGCGTCGTCATCATGCGCTACGGCGAGAACGCGCGCGCCACCATCGCGCGGGTGAAGACGCGCCTCGCCGAGCTCGAGCGGGGCCTGCCCCCGGGCGTCACGGTCGCGACGGGATACGACCGCAGCGACCTCATCGACCGCGCCGCCGCCACCCTGAGCCACACGCTGCTCGAGGAGATGCTCGTCGTCGCGCTGATCTGCGTCCTGTTTTTGCTGCATGCGCGAAGCGCGCTCGTCGCGGCGTTCGTGCTGCCGTCGGGGGTACTTCTGAGCCTGATCTTGATGCACCTGCTCGGGATCAACGCGAACATCATGAGCCTCGGCGGCATCGCCATCGCCATCGGGGTGATGGTCGACAGCTCCATCATCATGGTGGAGAACGCGCACAAGCACCTCGAGCTCGAGCAGGAGCGCATCGCGGGCGGCGCCGAACCCCGTGAGCGGACGGCGATCATCGCCGAGGCGGCGCGGGAGGTAGGCCCGAGCCTGTTCTTCAGCCTGCTCATCATCGTGGTGAGCTTCCTGCCGGTGTTCGCCCTCGGAGACCAGTCCGGCCGGCTCTTCAAGCCGCTGGCGTTCACCAAGACGTTCGCGATGGGCGCGGCGGCGCTGCTCGCCGTCACGGTCATCCCGGTGCTGATGGTGTACTTCATCCGCGAGCGGGTGGTGCCCGAGCGCTGGTCCAAGCGCGCGCGCTGGGGGTTCATCGGCGTCGCGACGCTGATCCCGGGGGCGCTCCTGGCGGTCCTGCCGCTCGGGCTGTCGCCGGGATTCCGCTGGGCGCTGGTCATCGGCTGGGTGGTGCTGGCGGGGCTCATTCTCTTGCCGCAGCGGCTCCTGCCCGAGGCGAAGAACCCGCTCTCGCGGATCCTCGAGCGGATCTACGACCCAGCGTTCTCCTTCGTGATGGCGCACCGCGTGGGGGTCTTGGTCACGGCGGTGGCGGTCATGGCGCTGACCATCGTGCCGTTCAGCCGGCTCGGCGGGGAGTTCATGCCGCCGCTCGAGGAGGGGGATCTCCTGTACATGCCGACGACGGATCCGGGGATCAGCATGACCAAGGCGCGGGAGCTCTTGCAGCAGACCGACCGCCTCATCAAGCAGTTCCCCGAGGTCGTGCACGTGCTCGGCAAGGCGGGGCGTGCGGAGACGGCGACGGACCCGGCGCCGCCGAGCATGCTCGAGACGACGATCACGCTCGAGCGCGACAAGTCCAAATGGCGCAAGCGCCCGGTGGAGCGCTTCTTCTCCGACTGGCCCGGGTTCATCAAGTGGCTCCCGGGGCTCTTCTGGTCCGAAGAGCGGACGATCACCCTCGAGGAGCTGAAGTACGGCTACGAGCTCCCGGGGTTGGGGCACATCCCCGGGCTCGACGACGCGGTGCGCTTCCCAGGGCTGACGAACGCCTGGACGATGCCGATCAAGACGCGGATCGACATGCTGTCGACGGGGATCAAGACGCCCATCGGCGTCAAGGTCATGGGGCCGGACCTCGCCACCCTCGCCGACCTGTCGCGGCGCATCGCCGAGGTGGTGAAGAGCGACAAGCGGCTCGTGGACAACATCGTGAGCGTCTTCGCCGAGAAGAGCGTCGGCGGGAAGTACCTCGACGTGCGCCTCGACCGCGAGGCCATCGCGCGCCACGGGCTGAGCGTCGGCGACGTCCAGGACGTCGTGATGAGCGCCATGGGCGGGATGAACGTGACGTACACGGTCGAGGGGCGCGAGCGCTACCCGGTCAACGTCCGCTACCCCCACGAGCTGCGCGACAACCTGCCGTCGCTGCTGCAGACGCTGGTGTCGACGCCGTCGGGGGCGCAGGTGCCGCTGGCGGAGCTGGCCAAGCTGTCGTTTCAGCCGGGGGCACCGATGGTGAAGAGCGAGAACGCCCGCCTGACGAGCTGGGTGTACGTCGACATCGCCAAGATCGACGTCGGGACGTTCGTCGAGCGGGCCAAGACGGTGGTCAGCGAGGCCGTGCCGCTGCCGCCCGGGTACACGCTCGTGTGGTCTGGGCAGTACGAGTACATGCAGGCGGCGAACGCGCGGCTGGCCATCGTCATCCCGCTGGCGGCGGTGGCCATCATCTTCCTGCTGTTTCTGGCCACCAAGAGCTGGCTGCGGGTGGCGATCGTGCTGCTCGCGGTGCCCTTCAGCCTGGTCGGGGCGATCTGGTTTCTCTACGCGATGGACTACGACCTGTCGCTCGCGGTGTGGGTCGGCATCATCGCGCTGGCCGGGCTCGACGCGGAGACAGGGCTGGTGATGCTCTTGTATCTCGACACCAGCTTCGAGCGCTTCGAGCGCGAGGGGCGGATGCGGACCCCGGCGGACCTGCGCGCGGCCATCCACGACGGGGCGGTCAAGCGCATCCGGCCGAAGACGATGACGGTCTTCACGACGTTCATCGGGCTCGTACCGCTGATGTGGGCAGCGGGCGCGGGCGCGGACACGATGCGGCGGCTCGCGGTGCCGATGCTGGGCGGTCTCTTCACGAGCTTCTTGATGGAGCTCCTCGTCTACCCGGTCATCTTCGACGTCGCGAAGTCGGTGCAGCTGCGCAAACGCTTCCGGGGTGCGCCGGAGACCCGGCCGGAGACGAGCACGCTCACACCTGCTTGAGTGCGCGTCGGTCCATCGGCGAGCTTGCTCCACGCGATTGCGTACGGACTGAAATCGGTGGTGTCGGTCGGGCGAGTGGCGGCAGGAGGCGGACCAGGCCCTGGACGACCGCCCGGTCGCCGCCGCATCATTGCGGCGGGTTTTGATTGGTGCGGGCGGCTTCGTCCCAGCCACCGGAGTGAATCGAGCCGGAGGAGGCATGGGACACGATCCATGGGTGTATGTGGTGGGGGCGGCGGTGGGCGTCGGGTTCCTCACCGTCGGGATCCTGATCCCCTTCTATAAGGGCCTGGCGCCCTGGCGATGGCGCCGGGCCACGCGGCGGCTGCCGTGGGACGAGCCCCGCGAGCGTGGCGGCGACCGGGTCGGCGCAATCGACGGTGTTCACGTCCACGTCGCCCTCGAGGTGAACACCGTGCACTTCGAGGTCACCCACGAGGACGCCCCGACCTCCAAGACCACCTATCGCAGCCTGGTGACCGTCGGTCAGCAGCTCGCACCGCCCGAGGTGGAGGTGTCGCGGGAGGGGCTGTTCGCGCGCACTGGCGAGGGCGACGATCACGACGTCGAGATCGGGGATCCGGCGTTCGACCGGGCCTTGAAGCTGCTCGGGAGCGAGGTCGACGTGCTGGCCACCCTCCACCGCGACGTCCGCCCGGCGATGCTCGAGGCGCTGCGCCGTTCGGGGACGGAGCTCCGCGGCGGCGGGCTGCAGCTCGCGCTCGCGGGCGTGCCCCCGGGTCGTAGGCTGCCGCGACGCGTGATGGAGCTGGTCGCCCTGGCCAAGACCATGCGCGGAGCGCGACGCGAGCCGGCGGAGTCGCTGCTGGACAGCGCGCGCCACGACCCATGCGAGGGTGTGCGGCGGCGGTGCGGCCGGGCGCTTTTGACGCAGCTACCGACGACCGCGCAGGCCGACGCCCTGGCCGCCGAGCTGGTGGAGGGCGACGACGACGAGCTGCGGGTCGTGGCGCTCGAGCGGCTCGGCGTCGACGCCGAGCGCGACCGCCTGGCGGCCGTGGTCCGCGACGAGGGCACGGCGCCCGCGCACCGGGCCGAGGCGCTCAGGGCGTTGGCGAGCGCACCCTCCGACGGCTTCGTGACGCTGATCGGCGAGGCGCTCGCGACCCCGGCCCCGCCCCTGCGGCGCGCGGCCCTCGACATCGTCGCGCGGCTCCGCTTGACGGCGGCGGTCCCCGCGGTGGCGGCGAACGCGGGCCACGGGGACACCGCCGAGGCTCGCCGGGCCGCGCAGATCATCGGGGAGCTGGGCGGCCCCGACCACGAGGCGGCCCTCGTCGGGCTGCTGTCGGTCGACGACGACGAGGTCGCGCTGCACCTGACCGACGCCCTCGGGCGCTGGGGAACGCCCCAGGCCATCGAGCACCTCCAGCCCCTGACCTCGGGGGCGTTCCGCAAGGCGCACACCAAGATGCTGGCGCGGGACGCGATCGACGCGATCCGCACGCGCTACGCCCACGGAGAGCGTGGGGGCCTGGCGCTGACCGAGGCGGGACCGGAGGGAGCGCTCTCGATGAGCGACGAGGCCGGCTGACCGGGCGGGCCCCGCCGCGAGACCCGGGCGCTCAGGCGGCGGGGGCGAGGAGGCTCTTCGGGTCGAAGTCGCCATCGTCGACCGTCTGTCCAAACCCGTCGACGTCGAGGGGTGCAGCGAGGGTCGCGTCCGTCAGGTCACTCCAGCTCTCGGCGATGGTCACCCCGTCGACGCGGACGTAAGGAACGCGCGAGCGAGTAAAGCGTGTGGTCGGCGTCCGGACGTTGGGGTCTTTCTGCCCGAGCCACGCGCGAAACGCGCCGGGATGCCCAGCCATCGCCGCTCGTGGGGTTGTCTGCCGCCTGGACCTGGCGCGCCCTGGGATCGCCGGATAGGTCCAGCGCTCCCAGAGCGCGCCCCGAGCCCCATCCTTGCTGCACCGCGTTCGGGTCTCCCGCCCTCGGAGCGAGCCGTCTTGAAGACAGACGTTGCTGCAGCGCGGGGCGCGGGTTAGCCTGGGGGAGCTTCTGCCCTGGTCGGCAGCCACGCGACCCAAGAGGCCCCTCCCATGAGAGCTCGCATCCTCGCACTCGCGGCGACCCTCGCCCTCACGTCGGCATGCGCCGGCTCAGGCGCCGACGCCCCGCGTGGCCACCTCGCGATCGCCGTCGCGCCCCTCGCCCTGGCCGACCTCTCCGACGTCGCCTACGTGCTGACGGTCAAGAACGGCCACGACGAGGTCGTGTGGACGCGGAGCCTGCGTTCGACCGCCTACGGCGACGGCGCGGGCTCGCTGAGCTACGTCGGGACGTGCGACGCGAGCGACAACCCCAACACGGTCGAGCTGGTGATCGACGCCCTCGAGAGCGGCGGGCAGCCGCTGAGCGCCGGGACCGACTGGATGAACCCCGCCCCCTCCGGGGACCCGGTCAGCCGCGAGGTCACCTGCGTCGCCGACGCCGACGTCGCCGTCACCTTCGACGTCACCGTGGCGCGGGCCGCTCAGCAGGGGTTCTTCGACATCTCCGTCAACTTCAGCGACGTCTTCTGCTCGGCCAAGCTCGACTGCAAAAAGGACGTGGGGGGCTCGCTCGAGGACCTGGCCCTGCTCTTCAACCCGCTGAGCGGCGAGCGCGAGCGGACGGCCGTCCTGGGCTTCGCCTGCACCGCGGGCCCCGGCGAGGCGACCGAGCTCTACATGAGCGACGTGACGCTGACCTGCGCCACCGGCGCGAGTGCGGTCGTCGACACCAGCACCGGGCCCGGCAACCTGGACCCGGCCTTCCCCGGGCCCGCGCCGAACACGACGGACCTGCTCTTCCAGAGCGCCATCTTCCGGGGCGTCGAGCAGCTCGGGGACAACAACAAGGCCTACTGGAACGTCGCGCTCGGGCTGAACGCCGACGCCTTCGGCGCGACCCTCGAGAACGACTGCCGGATCAGGGCGACGGCGTCGGTGTCCGACGGCGGCTTCGTCAACGGCGTCTCCCCCGCCGGCACCCGCTGGCCCTACGTGGACTGGGACGTGGCGGTCTACGACGCGCAGGGCGCCTTCGTCTGCGACCAGCACATGGTCGGCGGCAACGACGGCGTCAGCATCCTGTACAGCGAGACCGCCGGCATCGCCTTCGCCGGGACCTTCGACAGGACGACCCAGACGGTCACGCCGACCCAGCGCTACGCGAGCTGCCTCGACCACGTGACGGCGGGCGAGACCGTCAGCGGGATCTACGAGGTCGACCCCGACGGCTTCGGCGGCGCCGCCCCCTACGAGGTCTACTGCGACATGACGACCCTGGACGGCGGCTGGACCCTCATCCAGACCTCGAGCGACGACGGCGTCGCCACCTGGACCTGGGATGACTACACGCGCCTGACCACCGACACGACGCCGATCGGCGACGTCACCGCCCGCGACCACGACTTCAAGTCGCCGGCCTACCACGACCTCGGGTTCACCGACGTGCTGTTCATCCACGCGCCGTCCGGGGTCACCGCCGAGTACGCCGGGGTCAGCGCCGGGAGCCTGGACTTCGGGAGCTTCATCGACTCCTACCCGAAGCCCACCTGCGGTTGGACCGGAGGCAGCGGTTTCCCGCTGACGGGCGGCACGCTGACGGCCTCGGGCGCGCTGTGTGACACCGACCTCTACATCAGCCCGGCCGACAAGGACGGGACGACCTGCTCCACGAGCTGGACCGGCGACAGCCGCAACCACACCATCGGCCCGGCGTGGAGCGCCCACCACAACGCCCCCTGCCCCTTCGACGACACGGCGAGCGACGGCCTCGGGCCGATCAACCAGTGCAGCAACTGCGCGGCCGGCACCTCGGCCCTCGAGTCCGGGGGGCGCGGCTTCGGCGCGGACGCCGGGCTCAACACCGGGACCGCCGGGCTCGCGGAGAACTACCTCCAGGTCTACGTGCGCTGACGCCGATTGTGGCGGTGGCAGATCCGACCCGAACAAAATGACTACAGTTGTTTAGAGCTGTAGTCATTCTGTCGGACGGGACCGGGTCCACCCGGAAGTGCGGAGCGCCGTCAGGGGCAGTCCGTGCAGACGAGGGGTTGGCGCTGACGGTCCCGGTGATGTCGGTCTGGGCGACGCCGTCGACCTCGAGCTGGTGGCTCACGGTCAGCGACGCCCGGTCCTCGACCGCGAGCTGGGCCGCCATGGCCGCGTCCCCGTTGTAGACGATGAGGTCGTGGTGTTCGCGCTGACCCTGCTGATGACGTCGTCGTCGAGGGTCGGCGTCGCGCTCGCCGCCACGTTCGCGCGGAAAGTCGTCCCCGCGTAGTAGTCGGGCCCGTACCAGCAGCTCGAGGAGGCGCAGCAGAAGCTCGCCGCCGCCGAGGCCGAGCTGGCCGCGCTGAAGGCCGGCGCCTGAGTCGAGGCGGGCCGGCCCTCAGCGCTGCGTCACGCCGCGATGAGCGCGCGCAGGACGTCCTCGGCGGTGACCAGCCCGCGGACCGGGGTCCCCTCGAAGCTGACGACGCCGCTCTCGATGCCGGCGTACATCTCGGCCATGAGTGAGGCGGCCCCGGGGCTCATCCCGTAGCCTTGGTACACCTGCGCCGCGGCCGCGGCCGGGTAGGCGTGGGCGCGGACGGGGCGCCCGAGGAGCCCGCCGAGGGTCGCCGCCACGTCCTCGGCCGTCAGGTCCCGGGGTCCCGCGAGCTCGATCACGCGGCGACCGCTCGGGCCCTGCAGCAGCGCCTCCGCCGCGACGCGCCCGATGTCGCGCACCGAGACCTGCGCGTAGCGCTTGTCGGCGGGGATGAAGGTCGGGAGCACGCCGTCGGACTTGGCGGGGGCGACGACGGCCCCCCAGTTCTCGAGGAAGGAGGCCGCGCGCACGTATGTCCGCGGGACACCGACCTCGTCGAGGAGCCCCTCGAGGCCGTGGGTCGTGCGGATGGGCCCGGTGCCGGCCGCGTGCTGGCTGCCGACCGAGGAGAGCAGCACGACGTGCGGGACGTGGGCCTCGCGCAGCGCGTGGGCGAAGGCCTGCCCAAGCCGCGTCGCCTCGGCGAGGGGGTCGGCGGCGGCGAGCCGGGGCGGGCTCAGGAGGTAGGCGCCAGCGACGCCGGTGAGCGCCCGCGTCAGCGCGTCCCCGTCCCAGAGATCGGCGACGGCCACCTCGGCCCCACGTGCCCGCCACGGCGCCCCCTGCGCCTCGTCCCGGACCAACACCCGCACCGGCGCGCCGCCCGCGAGCAACGTCTCCGCCGCGATCCGCCCGGTGTGCCCGGTGACTCCACTGACTGCGTACATCTGAACCTCGCCTGTGGCTTGGCGGCGCGTCCGCCGCCCTACCCAGGGCGCGGCGCGTCGTCGTGGGAGCGATATTGCGCACGTCGCTGGCATACGAGAAATGCATTGATATGATGCGACTCATGATTGTAAATCATCTCGCTGGGGTGGACCTGAACCTGCTGGTGGCCCTCGACGCCCTCCTGGTCGAGCGCAACGTCACCCGCGCGGCGGCCCGCGTCGGCCTGACACAGCCGGCCATGAGCCGCGCCCTCGGGCGTCTCCGGACGTTGCTCCGCGACGAGCTGCTCGTGCGCGCCGGCCGCGGGATGGTGGCCACCCCGCGCGCGGAGCAGCTGGCGCAACCCCTCAGCCGCCTGCTGGCCGACGCCGACTCGCTGCTGCGGCAGGGGTTGCCCTTCGATCCGCGGACGAGCGACCGCACCTTCCGCCTCGAGGCCAACGACTTCATCGAGGAGCTCGTCCTGCCGGGCTTCGTCGCGCACCTCGGGCGCGAGGCGCCGGGCATCCAGCTGGCCGTCCACAGCGCGTCCCTCGCGAGCGACAGCGCGGCCGCCCTCGAGCGGGGCGACCTCGACTTCGTCATCTCCTACGCCCGCGCCAGCTACCCTGGCACCCTGCGCTCCCGCGTCGTCTACCGCGACGGCTTCCTCTGCCTCGTGCGACGCGGCCACCCGGCCCTCGCCGGGGGCGGGCTCACCCTCGAGCGCTACGTGGCGCTGCGGCACCTGCTGGTCGCCCCCTCCGGGCGCGCCGGGGGTGTCGTCGACGACCTCCTCGCCGAGCTGGGCCTCGCGCGCCACATCGCGGTGCATGTCCAGAGCTTCCTGCCGGTCGGCTCCATCATCGCGGCGAGCGATCTGGTGGTCACCATGCCCGCGCGCCTGGCCCAGCGCGCCGCCGAGCGGCCGGACCTCGTCACGGTGCCGACCCCGGTCGCGGTGCGGCCGTTCGCGCTCTACCTCTTCTGGCACGCGCGCCAGGACACCGACCTCGGGCACCGCTGGTTCCGGGAGGGGCTCGTGGAGGCCGGCGAGGCGGCGAGCACCCCTCAGGGAGCGGCGGCGAGCGGCGCGTAACGGTCGAAGGCGCGCGCGAACTCGAGGGTGAGGCGGCGGTGGGCGCCGGCGGCGTCGCTGACCTCGAAGGTCGCGATGTGCCCGTCGAGGTGGGCGTCGATTATGACGAGGCCGCGCAGCTCCGGCACGTCGAGGACCGCGCGGAGCCAGGCGCGGAGGGGGGGCGCGATGTCCCTTGGGGCATCATGGCCGAGGGGGGTGTGATCCAGAACAGTGGGTAGCGCTCATGCTGCCGCGTTCTTCCTGGAGTCCCAGAAGTCGTCCCACCATCC
>PHBI01000111.1 GCA_002841945.1 Deltaproteobacteria bacterium HGW-Deltaproteobacteria-14 | reverse complement strand
GCCGGCGGGGGTGGCGTGCGACCCGCGGCCGAGCCCGCGGCGGTGGCGCTCGCCGGCTGTCGCGAGGACGCGGCGGCGGCGAGCGCGCGGGCCGAGCGGCTCCAGGGCCAGGTCCAGGAGCTCGAGCGCAAGGTGAAGGCGCTCAGCAAGCAGGCCGACGTGACGCGGACCTACGACCTGTCCCAGGAGCAGCTGCTGGAGATGGCGCAGCACTGCGAGCTGCGCTGGGACCTGCCGAGCATCACCCTGGACGAGCCCATGACGATCACGCGCAGCGCGGTCGACGAGCTCGGGCTCGACGGCGAGCAGGTCCGCGCGGTCAACGCCGTGCTCGCGAAGACGAACCAGCGGCTGCTCGACGCGTTGATGGGCCTCTACGTCGAGGCGACCGGGGATCCGGCGCCGGCGGGCTTCGCCCCGGACGCGATGTTCGCGGAGATCTTCGACAAGACGCCCCGCGAGACCGTCAAGGCCGTCTTCCAGCGGCTGTCGGCCGAGCGCGCCGGGCTGGCGCCGCTGCCCGCGGATCCGGCGGCGGGGGAGCCGATCGAGCGCCTCTTGCGGCTCGTCACGAGCGCCGGGGATCGGCTCGAGCGCGAGCTCGCGGACCAGGTCGGCGAGGACGTCGCCCGCGCCCTGCGCGACGAGCACCGGGGCTGGGGCGAGGTGAGCCGCAGCCGCGTCGGCTGCCCTGGCGAGCCCGACGAGTGACCTCCGTGGCCGGGCCTCCACCGGTGTGATCCAGACCGGTAGGTGGCTCGACGAACCGAGCCCCAGCAGCCGTGGTGCGCTTGTGTGGGCGCGACGCCCACACTCCCAGTAGCGCGGCCGCGGCTCTGTGTTCTCGGGCGCTCATCGGCGAGCTCCGGCTGTTTCCGATCGCACCCGGGCTCCGCCCTCGGATTGACGCGCACCCGGCCGCAGGGAGACGCTGCCCACTCCAGCAACGAGCGGGTGAGGCCATGTTCAAGAAGGTCGCGTTCACGATGTACCCGGTCCTCGACATGACGCGGGCCCGGAGGTTCTACGAGGAGACGCTCGGGCTGCCGTGCGGGCCGATCAGCAACGATCGTTGGGTCGAGTACGATCTGCCCGGCGGCGGGTGCCTGGCGATCACGACGGTCACGCAGCAGGCGCCGAGCAACAGCGCAGGGGGGACCATCGCCTTCGAGGTCGAGGACCTGGCGGCCCTGGTGGCCGACCTGAAGGCGAAGGGGGTGAGCTTCCCCGCCGAGCGCATCGAGAGCCCGGTGTGCTGGATGTCGGTGTGCCTCGACTCCGAGGGCAACGGCATCCTGCTGCACCAGCTCAAGCCGAAGGGCTGACGCCGCGCCGATCCGATCAGGCGCCCAGGCAGCTGAAGACGACGTGCCCGCTGCTGTCGTCACACATGCAGCTGCTGTCGGGCGCCGTGGCGCAGCCGCAGCTGTCGCAGTTGGACGGCAGGTCGACACACCAGTAGCTGTCGCACAGACAGGTGGGGCCGCCGCCGCACTCGTACACCGCGCAGTTGGGGGCGCAGTGGCCGTCGTCGTCCGGAGGGTCGCCGATGCAGGCCCCCTGGCCGCGCGACGCGCAAGCCGTGCCCAGCCCGCAGGTGAGGGTCGCGCCGCAGGCGTAGTCGCCGGTCGAGGCGGTGTCGGCGGGAGAGGCGGTGTCCGTCGCGTCGGCGCCGAGGGTGTCGCCGGAGTCCCCCGTGTCGGTCGAGATCGCGTCGCTGGCGTCGAGGTCGGTCGAGCCCGCGCCGTCGTCGCACCCCGGGACGATGAGGAGCAGGGCGGCCAGCAGGCTTGCGGTGAGGGTCTTGACGAGCATGGTGTGATCTCCGGGTCCTCGCGACGTCGCCCAGCGTAGCAAGGGCCGGGCCAACCCGCGAACCGGGTTCGCGTCGTGGGACTCGGGGCCCCGCCGCCCGCAGCGCGCGGAGGTGAACGGGTAAATTCTCTACACCTGACCACCGGGTGTGGGTCAGGCCTCCTGGCGGGCGCGCCTGGCGGACGCCTTGGCCGCGAGCTCGGCGAGGCGCGCGGCGACGACGCGCGAGAGCAGCGGGAGCGGGAAGGGCTCGTCGAGAGGGAACCTGAGGTTGCCCTTGGGGCCGGCGTACGGGGCGAGGTCGGCCATGAGGGCGGCGTCGCCCCGGACCGGCGGGTAGACGCCGATGTGCCGCTTGAAGGCGGCGAAGTAGATCAGGACTCCGCCCTGGGTGAAGGCCGGCATCCGGTAGCTGATCCGCTCCTCGGCCTCGGGCGCGGCGGCGCGGATCGTCTGGCGGATGCGCTCGAGCAGCGCCGCGACCTCCGCCGGGAAGCCGCCGATGTACGCGTCGATCGTGTCGGGGGTCGGGTCGCTCATCGGGGCGCCTACTTGCAGGTCGGGCCGTCGAGGGGCGGGACGAGCACCACCCCCTCGGGGAGCGTCTCGAAGCGCTCGCTGCGCGGATCGCCGTAGCGGCGCGTGCGGTCCTCCACCTGCACGTAGAGCGCCCCGTCGGGGCCGAATGCCGCGGCCGCCGGGCCCTCGCCCTGCGACAGCGGCACCGCGCGGCGCTGGGCGAGGTCGAGTCGGTCGACCGCGTGGCGTAGATCCGGGCCGTCCTTGCTGCACTTCGCCCGCACCCCGACCAGCACCGCCTGGGTCCCGTCGCCGTTGAGGACCAGCGACCGGTAGTTCGAGATCGACTGCACCGACTGCACCCGGATGGCGTGGCCGCCCGGGGTCGTGACGGTCCGGTTCTTGACCGCCCACCCCTCGGGGATGGGCGACGTCAGCAGCGCCCCGTCCGGGGTCACGAACATCACCGGCCGACTCGGCGTCGCCTGCTGGTCGCGGGTGACGCCGGCCGCGTCGAGGACCTGCCAGGCGGTCTTGTAGTGGTTCATCCGGAAGCGCGCGCCGCTCGGCACGGCGTGGACCTCGATGGTGCCGAGCTTGTCGTAGGTCAGCGTGGTGTCGTGCGGGTCGTCCCCGACCGGGACGAGCGGGACGACGTAGAGGTGCGCGGACGCGAACAGCGGCGGCGCGTCGGCGGTGCGCTCGGCGGTCACCACGATGGCCTGCTCGTGGACGGTGTCGACGTAGCCGGCGTGGACCCCCTCGTAGAGCTCCATGGCCGGCAGAAAGCGCCGGATCTCGTCGACCCACACCCCGGGCCGCAGCAGCTGCCCCTGGCTGTCCTGCGCCTGCGCGATGCGCGTCCGCGTCAGCCGGCGCCAGGCCACCGCGGAGACGCCGCCGCGCAGGGCGCGCTCCCACGCCTGCGCGATGCGGTCGACGCGCCAGTCGAGCTCCTCGCGCAGGGCTGAGCTGCGCAGGCGCTGCAGGTCCTGGTCCTCCCGCGCCCGCCGGCGGAACCGCGGGAGGTCGCGGACCAGCACGTCGGTGAGCGTCTCGAGAGCCTGCTCCAGCTGCCCGACGCGCGAATAGGCGCAGGCGAGGTTGTAGCGGGCGAGGTCGTACTCGGGGAGCTCGCGGACCGCCTCGGCGAAGGCCGCGCGGCTGCCCGCCCAGTTGCCGTCCTCGTGCAGCCGCCAGCCCTCGGTGTTCGAGCGGAACGCCGCCTTCGACGGCTCCTCGGGCACCTGGGCCCAGCCGAGGTCCTCGATCGCGACCGACCAGCGCGCCGGCACGGGGGGCCGCGGCGGCGGCGGCGGCTCGACGTAGACCGGCTCCGGGTCCGGGACGATGTCCTGACGTGGCGCACAGGCCACGACGATCAGCGACAGGGCGACGAGGGCGCGGAGCGCGAGCGCGCGGGCGTGGAGCAGCATGACGGCCTCCGGTGCGTGGCCGCAGGCTACAACACATCGCGGCGCCCTCGCACCCCGACGACGCCGACGCGGAACCCGCGCGCGACTGACTCGCGAAGTCGACTTCGGATCAAAAGGCTGTTTCTATTGGCACACCTGCGCCGGCCGCGATGTCTGCTCGACGCGGGATCGCCCTCGCGGAGGGCCCGAGCCGAGGGGACTCGGGCAGACTCAACAGCGACGCATGTTCATGGGGGGGGCGTGGTCCCGACGGCGCCAGACGACGACCAACTGTACGAGGCGCGCCTCTTCGAACACCTCCCCGCCGGGGTGGTCGTCCACGCGCCCAACTCGCGCGTGATCTGGGCTAACCCCAAAGCCTGCGAGCTCCTGGACCTGACCCTGGACCAGATGGCGGGCAGGGCGGCCATCGATCCCGCGTGGCGCTTCATCCGCGAGGACGGCACCGCCATGGCCCTCGCCGAGTACCCGGTCCAACGCGTGCTCGCCACGCGCGAGCCGCTGAGCGGCCTGATCGTCGGCGTCCACCGGGGCCGGGCGGGCGACCTGAGGTGGGTCCTGGCGAACGCGTTCCCAGAGATCCACGACGGTGAGCTCCGCCGCGTCGTCGTCACCTTCGTGGACATCACGGGTCGCAAGGAGGCGGAGGCCGCGCTCCGCGTGAAGGACGCCTTCTTCGAGGGCGCCATGGCGGCGCACAGCGTCACGGACGCCGCGGGGGTGTTCACCGTCGTCAACGACGCGTTCCTGACGCTGTGGGGCTGCGCGACGCGGGAGGACGTGATCGGCCGTCGGGTCGATGAGTTCTTCGTGCGTCCCGAGGAGGCGCGCGCGGTGATCGAGGGGCTCGGCGCCACCGGCCGATGGCAGGGCGAGTTCCTCGGCCAGCGCCGCGACGGCGCCCGCATCGTCTCCCGGGGCTTCGCGACCGCGATCCGCGACGGCCGGGGCGAGGTCGTCGGCTACCAATCGACCAACCTCGACGTCACCCGCGAGCGCGAGAACGAGGCGCGCGTCCAGCACCTCAACCGCGTGCTGCGCGCCATCCGCAAGGTGAGCCAGCTGATCGTCCAGGAGAAGGACCCGCGGCGGCTCGTCGAGCGGGCCGCGGCGCTGCTGGTGGAGAGCCGGGGCTACCGCGGGGTCTGGATCGCGCTCGCGGGGCCGACGGGGGAGCTGGCCGCGTGGGCCGAGGCCGGAGAGCGAGAGAGCTTCGCCGCCCTGGCGGAGCGAGTCGAGCGCGACGGGTGGCCACCCTGCCGCGAGCCGGCCCTGCGCGGAGACCGGCTGGGGGTGATCGCGCCGAGCGCCGTGTGCGCGCGCTGCGCCCTCGAGCGGGGCTGCGCCGAACGCAGCGCGGTGGTCACCCTCCTGACGCACGGCGCCGAAGACCACGGGATGATCGGGGTGGCGACCGACGTCGTGGCGGACGAGGAGGAGCTCGGCCTCATCGCGGAGGTCGCGGCGGACCTGGCGTTCGCCCTCAGCAACATCGAGATCGGCCGGAGGAGCGCCCGCGCAGAGGAGGCCCTGCGGGAGAGCGAGAACCGCTATCGCAACCTGTTCGAGGCGGAGTCGGACGCGATCGTCCTCATCGACAACGCGTCGGGGCGCATCCTCGAGGCCAACGGCGCGGCGGTCGCGCTCTACGGCTACGGGCGCGCCGAGCTCCTCGCGATGACGAACACGCAGCTCTCGGCGGAGCCCGAGCAGACGAGAGCCGCGACGCGCCAACCGCAAGCGGTCCCGCTGCAGCAGGTCCGCATCCCGATGCGCAGGCACCGCAAGCGCGACGGGACGGCGTTCCCGGTCGAGATCGCGGCGCGCTTCTTCGAGTTCGAGGGCCGCCCGGTCCACGTCGCCTCGATCCGCGACATCAGCGAGCGCGTCGCGACGGAGGAGCGGCTCCGACAGAGCGAGGAGAAGTTCTCCCAGGCGTTTCGCGTGAGCCCGGACGCGATCGTCATCGTCAACCCGGAGACCGGCCTCATCCTCGAGTGCAACGACGGCTTCGAGCGCCTCTTCGAGTACACCCGCGAGGAGGTGCTCGGGCGCTCGACCGGGGAGCTGGGGCTGTGGGCCGACGCGGGCGAGCAGAAGAGCGCGCGGGACGCCCTCGCGAGGAGCGGGGCGACGCGCGACTTCCCGGCGACCTTCCAGACGAAGTCGGGGCGGCTCGTCGACACGGAGCTCTCGAGCAGCTACCTCGAGCTCGCCCGGGGACGGTGTGCCCTCGTCATCGCCCGCGACGTGACGGCGCGCAGGCGCGCCATCGCCGAGCGCGAGAGCCTGCAGGCGCGCCTGGCCCAGGCGGACCGGCTGTCGAGCATGGGCATGCTGGCCGCCGGCGTCGCCCACGAGATCAACAACCCCCTGTCCTACATCCTGTTTCACCTGGAGACGCTCGCGTGCGACGTGCCGCGCATCTCGGATCAGGTGCGCCGACTGCGCCGCACCCTCGGCGAGCCCGAGGGTGTGGACGCGCTGCGTGCGGCGGTGGTCAGGGGCGAGCAGCTCGTCGACGACGCCCTGTGCTCGGACGTCGCGGAGCGGATCCAGGAGGCCCTCACCGGGACTCGCAAAATCCGCGACATCGCCCGCGGGCTCGGCACCTTCTCGCGGGTCGAGCAGGACACGCTGGTGCCGGTCGAGCTCCACGGCCCGATCGAGTCGGCGCTGAGCATCGCCTTCAACGAGATCAAGTATCGCGCCCAAGTGGTCAAGGACCTCAGGCCCACGCCGCCCGTCCTCGGGAGCGAGGGGCGGCTGTCGCAGGTCTTTCTGAACCTGCTCATCAACGCGGCGCACGCGATCGAGGAGGGCGACGTCGAGGGCAACCAGATCCGCGTCCGGACGTGGCTCGCGGAGGACACGGTGGTCGCGGTCGTCGAGGACACCGGGGTCGGCATGGCCCCGGCGGAGCTCGAGCGGATCTTCGAGCCGTTCTTCACGACCAAGCCGGTCGGCGTCGGCTCCGGGCTCGGCCTGAGCATCGTGCGCAACATCGTGACCGCGTGTGGGGGCACGATCGACGTCACCAGCGAGGTGGGTAAGGGCACCCGGTTCGTGATCCGCCTGCCGGTCGCCGCGGGCGGGGCGCCCCCGGTCGCGGCCTCCTCCGCCGCGGCGCTGCCGCGGGTCGACCGGCGCGGGCGGCTCCTCATCATCGACGACGACGACGCGGTCCGCGGCGTGCTCAGGCGGACCCTTCAGCTGCACGAGGTCGTCGAGGCGAGCTCGGGCGAGCGCGCCTGCGAGATCCTGGAGGGCGACCAGCGCTTCGACGTCATCCTGTGCGACATGATGATGCCGCGGATGTCCGGCGTGGACGTACACCGGTGGCTGGTCGCGCGCGACCCCGGCCTGGCCGCGCGGCTCGTGTTCATCACGGGTGGCGCCTTCACCCCCACCGCGCGCGAGTACCTCGATCAGGTCGACAACCTGCGCCTCGAGAAGCCGTTCAAGACCGCGCAGCTGCAAGCGCTGGTGGCCGCTCGCGTGCGGACCGCGCAGGGCGAACGCGACACCGTGCTCGTGGGGTGATCAGCCCACGGCGTCGCGGCCGACGCCCGCGGCGCACGCGTCGAGCTGCCTGTCGGGCGCGCGCTCGGCGGAGAGCGACCGGTCGACCGCCTCGACGAGCGGGCTTCCAACGACGCCTTCGAGGTGGCACGGTGAACGCATGCTGCGGATCCTCGCCATCTCAGGGAGCCTCCGTCGCGGGTCGTCGAACACCGCCGTCCTGCGGGCCGCCGCGCGGCTGGCCCCGGACGGCGTCGCCGTCAGGCTGTGGGAGGGCCCGCGCGGGTTGCCGCTGTTCGAGCCCGACGCGCCGGTCGGGCCGCCGCTGGTCACGGCGCTCCGCGAGCGGCTGGCGTCCGCGGACGGGCTCATCATCGCGAGCCCGGAGTACATGCATGCGATGACCGGGGCGCTCAAGACCGCTCTCGAGTGGGTGACAGCCAGCGGCGAGCTGATGGACCTCCCGACCGCGGCGCTCAACACCTCGAGCCGCGCACACCTGGCGTACGAGAGCCTGCTCGACACCCTCACGACGATGGACGCGCGGTTGGTCTCCGAGGGGTGCCTGCGGATCCCGCTGGTGTCGAACGCGGTGACCGTCGACGACGTCGTCGCGACCGAGGCCTTCGCGGCCCCCATCCGCGAGTCCGTCGCGGCCCTGGTCGCGGAGATCCGGCGCCGCCCCAGAGCCCGCGACGTCGCGGCGCCTCCGCTGGCCGCGGCGCCCGCGCTCGCTGACGGCCGCGCGAAGGTCGCCTCGCGCGCCCAGGCCCGACTCTACGGGGAGCCGGTCACGGCGCTGCCCGCGGAGCTCCTCGCCGTGCTGCCGCACGACAAGCACGACACCGCCGGCCTCGCGCGCTGGTCCGAGCTGTCCGAGCGAGAGCGCTACTGCCTCGTCCCGTACCTGTTGGTGTGGCTCCAGGACTACAACTGGCCCGTGGCGAAGCGGGTTCACGATCTGCTGGTCCCGCTCGGGCCCGACCTCGTCCCCTTCGTGCGCGCGGTCCTCGAAGGCGACGACGCGGTCTGGAGCTACTGGCTGCTGGCCGAGCTCGTCCCGGCCCTCCCGCCCGCGGCCCTGCGGCTGATGCGGCCCCAGCTCGCGCGGCTGGCCGCGGCGCCGAGCGACGAGGAGGTCGACCTCGTCGCGGCGGAGGCCCTGGCCCTCGCCGCGCCCGAGCGCCCGCGCTGAGCGGCCTCGCGCGCGACACGCGCGGCGCCGCGTCGCGGCCGACGACGGCGGCGGCGCGGACCAGCGGATCCCCCCCAGGCCGCGGCCCGGCGAAGACGCTCAGGGGGTCGCGGGCTCGTCGAGCCCCTCGAGGGCGGCCGGTGGGACCTGCCCCAGGTAGGCGTGGCCGTCGATGACGAAAGCCGGGGTGCCCCTCAGCTGATGGCTCGCGCCCTCGGTGACGTCGGCCCGCAGCGCCGCCGCGGTGCGCTCGGAGACCATGCAGCGTTGGAAGCGGTCGGCGTCGAGCTCCAGCCGCTCAGCGAGGGCCGCGGCGCTGGTCTTCTCCTGCCGGATCTCGGCTTGGCGCTGGAAGAGGAGGTCGTTCATCTCCCAGAAGCGGCCTTGCTCGCCGGCGCAGACGGCCACGCGCGACAGCTCGCAGGCCCGGGGGTGGAAGACGCGCCCCTCGAGCAGGGGGTTGCAGGCGCCGTCGAGGGGGAAGTGCCGGTGGACGAGCCGCACCTGCCCCGGGTGCTGAGACAGCAGGTGGCGCATACGCATGTGAGCGCTGCGGCAGTGCGGGCACTCGTAGTCGGTGAACTCGTCGATGGTGAGCTTCGGGGTGGGCGCGCCCATCCAGGGGTGGCCGGACTCGTTCTCCGACAGCTGGGTGACCCCGCTCGCCGCGCTGGGGGCCTGCTTCGCCGCGACGTCTCGAGCCGCGGCCGCCGCGGCGATGGGCGGCGCCACCCAGGTCGCGTTGGCGGCGAACCCGCCCGCGACCGCCAGCCCGCCGAGCGCGAGGTGCGCCGTGAGGGCCGACGGGGTGCGCATCAACCAGCGCAGATCGCCCTTGACGGCCGCCACCGGTGAGCAGCCGTCGGCTCGGCAGGCGAGCAGCACCATCACCAACATCCCCACGTTCACCGCGTCGGTCGCCAGACACAGGGTGCACCACGCCCCGATCTCGAACGCCATGAGGTAGACCAGCCACAGCCCGAGGCCCACGCAGAAGGACGAGAGCAGGAGCAGCAGGCCGCGTTCACGGCGCCGGCGGCGCATCAGCAGCCCGACCAGCGCGAGCCCGGCGATGATGAGGTAGCCGACCACGGCCCACAGGGCGGTCGGCACGCCCCACAGGGCCGCCCAGGGGCTCTGCTCGACGGCGTCGCAGTTGACGGTCTCGCTGATGTTGCACGAGCTGACGTAGTCGTCGGGCGCGACGCGGAGGTTGAGGTAGACGTCGGTGCTCTCGACGTTGATCGCCGCGCCGACGACGGCGAGGAGGATGATCGCGACCATCGCGATGCACCAGCGCAGCTCGGGGCGGGCGCTCGGGGGCTCGGGATCGGGGTCGGACGCGCGGGAGGGGCGCAACGCTGTCGTGTTCATGTCGTTACCCATGTCGTTGCCACACGGGCGGGGAGCCCGCTGACAGGCGGAGTCTCCCTCTCCACGGCGCGTTTCGCAACCAGATTGCGTTAGCGGCGCGCTTGCACCATCCCCGCCCGCACAGCCGCGCCCCGGCCTGCGCGCGAGGGATGATCAGCTGACCCCGGGCGCCTCGTGGCCGGTCGCGGCCATGTACTCCGGGTAGGTGCCGGGGTAGATGTGCGGTCCGTCCGGGCCGAGCTCGAGGACGTGGCTCGAGACCGCCTTGAGGAAGTGGCGGTCGTGGGACACGAAGACGAGGGTGCCGTCGAAGTCGGCGAGGGCCTCGACGAGGCGCGCCTTGGTGTCGAGGTCGAGGTGGTTGGTCGGCTCGTCGAGGACCAGGAAGTTCGGCGGGTCGTAGAGCATCTGAGCGAGCACGACGCGGGCCTTCTCGCCGCCCGAGAGGATGTAGCAGGGCTTCTCGGCGTCGTCGCCGGAGAAGCCGAAGGCGCCGAGGAACGTCCGCAGCGCGCTGCCGCTGGCCATCGGGAAGGCGGCCTCGAGGGTCTCGAGGACGGTGCGGTTGGGATCGAGGATCTCCATGGCGTGCTGGGCGAAGTAGCCGAGCTTCACGCTGGCGCCGAGCTCGGCGGTGCCCTCGTCGGGGGTCGTGGCGCCGGCGATCATCTTGAGCAGCGTCGACTTGCCGGCGCCGTTGACGCCCATCACGCACCAGCGCTCGCGGCGGCGCACCAGGAAGTCGAGCCCCTCGTAGATGACGAGCGAGCCGTAGGCCTTGCGGACGCCGACGAGCTTGGCGACGTCCTCGCCGGAGCGCGGGGGCTGGCGCAGCTCCATCGGGATGATCTTGCGGCGCCGCGGGGGCTCGACCTTCTCGATCTTGTCGAGCTTCTTGACCCGCGACTGCACCTGGCTGGCGTGGCTGGCCCGGGCCTTGAAGCGCGCGATGAAGGCCTCCTCCTTGGCGAGCATCGCCTGCTGGCGCGCGTGCTGGGCCTCCTGGTGCTGGTCGGCCAGCGCGCGCTGGCGCTCGTAGAAGTCGTAGTCGCCGGTGTAGGCGGTCAGCTCGCCGCCGTCGATCTCGACGATCTTGGTGACGAGGCGGTTCATGAACTCGCGGTCGTGGCTGACGAGCACGAGCGCGCCGTCGAAGTCGCGCAGGAAGCGCTCGAGCCACACGATCGACTCGATGTCGAGGTGGTTGGTGGGCTCGTCGAGGAGCAGGAGATCGGGGCGCATCAGCAGGATGCGCGCCAGCGCCACGCGCATCTTCCAGCCGCCGGAGAGCCGCCCGACGTCCTCGTCGACGGCGTCCTGACGGAAGCTCAGGCCGGCGAGGATCTCCCGGGCGCGGGCCTCGAGGGCGTAGCCGTCGAGGTCGTCGAAGCGGGCCTGGACCTCGCCGTAGCGCTCGATCAGGGCGTCGAGCTGGTCGGCCTGCGCGGGGTCGGCCAGGGCGAGCTCGAGGGCGTGCAGCTCGTGGCGGACGGTGGACACCTCGCCGGCGCCGGCCATGGTCTCCTCGACCACGGTGCGCCCGCTCATCTCGCCGACCTCCTGGCTGAAGTGGCCGATGACGACGCGCTTGTCGATGATGACCTGGCCGGCGTCCGGCTCGTCCTCGCCCATGACGAGGCGGAAGATCGTGGACTTGCCGGCGCCGTTGGGCCCGACGAGCCCGACCTTGTCACCGCGGAACACGCTGAGCGAGGCGTCGAGGAAGAGGATCTGCGACCCGTGCCGGAGCGAGAGGTTGTCGATACGGAGCATACGGCGGGGACCTGCGGGGCGAAGCGTGGGCGGCTGGGCGTCACAGCGAACGCCGGGCGGCGGCGAGCGCGCCCGGCGTCGGACGTAAACCAGGTTTTGCCCGCTGCGCCAAGCCAAGAAGCACGGCCGCTTCAGGGGCGGGCGCTTCCCCGGCTCAGAGCCCCTGACACCAGGTCTCGTCGTCGAGGGCGGTCTTCTTGATGGGCCTCGCGCCGTCGATGCAGCCGGCGGCCTCGAACCAGGAGTTGTCGGGGGACGGGTCGAACAGATGCGTCCCGATGGGGATGACGTGGAAGGGCCCCGGACCCTCGAGGCAGGCTCCCGCGACGGGGGCGAAGCCGACGCCGAAGTAGTTCGGGTACTCCGCGAGGTCGAACATGTTGAACATCTCCTTGTCGCGGTAGACGGTCAGGCTGCCCCCGCCGAAGGCCGCGGACGCCGTGTAGCGCACGAGCTCCCGGGAGACGATCTGCCGGAAGTGCGCGTTCGCCGCGAGGTTCTCTGTCGCTACCGTCTTCGTCATCAGGCTCGGATCGCAGCGCCGGTACGCCTCGGCCGTGGTGGCGAGCAGCGCGACGTGCTCGTCGAACGCGTTGAAGCGGATCTCCTCGCCCGGGTTGATGGTCCACCACAGCGACAGGGTCCGGTAGCCCGTCCGACCCACCCAGATCGTCATCGGGACCGTCTGGGTGTTGACCACCCGGAAGCCATAGATCCTGTGGGTGTGCGCGACGCACGCGCCGGTGTCGAGGTGGATGACCTTGTCGGGATCCGCCGTGGCCAACAGCGACATCTCATAGCTGAAGCTGCCGACGTCGCTCAGGAACGCGGAGGACGCGTCGAGCCGCCCGACCCAGTCTTTCACGGCGTCCCTGACGCAGTAGCCGCCGAGCTCGTCGACCTGGGTGCAGCTCACGCCGGCCGGGCAGTCGCCGGAGGTCGTGCACGGTGTCGGGGGCGCGTTGTTGACCGGCTCGTTGATGGCGTTGAGGAGGTTGGACACGACGTCCGGGACAGCGCCGTCGATGCCCTGGGATTGGATGCGGGTCCCGATGTGCCACCACCACCGGTCCTCGAGGCACGACTCGCCGCCATAGGGCTCCTCGGGGTAGCAGGCGAAGCGGTAGGAGTTGTACTTGTTCGCGCCGGGGTCCTGGGGGCACCAGGGCACGAAGCCGTCGTTCGACGGGCGCTGGGGCCCGCGGCCGTGGTAGCTGCCCTGGAAGGGGGCGAACCCGCCGACGCCTTGGGGCACGTAGTCGGGGTCGCAGGCGTCGCCGACCCCGTCGTCGTCCTGGTCGCTGATGAAGTTGGTGAGCACCCCCGGGCAGTTGTCGCAGGCGTCGCCGATGCCGTCCCCGTCCGTGTTCAGCTGATCGGGGTTGCTGACGAGCGCGCAGTTGTCCTCGTCGAGACAGAACCCGTCGTGGTCGTCGTCGCCGAGCCAGTCCATCCCCCAGCAGACGTCGACGTCGTTGGCCACGCCGTCGCCGTCGTCGTCGCCGTTCTGGCAGACGCCGCGAAAGCAGGTGTCGCCGGTGGTCGCGGCGAGCCCGTCCTCACACGGGGTGCCGCTGGGCTCCGCCGGTTCGCTGCAGCGCCCGGTCGCCGGGTCGCACTCGCCGATCGTGTGGCACTGGTCGAGGGCGTGGCACACGACGCCGTCGCAGGACTGCACGATCGAGAACGCGTCGTTGCCCGCGGTGTAGCCGAAGACGCAGTCCCACGGCGCCCAGCAGTCGAGGCCGCCGATGGGGTACTCGCTCGGGGTGGCCCGGACCCAGGCGTTGTCGAGGCGGAACGTGCCCGCCCCCGCGTCGTCGAGGAGCCACGCGCACTCAGGGCCGTCCCAGCCCGCCGGGGTGCCCACCAGGGCGTTCCTCAGCGCGGCCTTCCAGCGAAAGCCCGAGGAGTATTCGGCGCACATGCGGTACTCGTCGACGCAGCTCGCGCGGACGACGCCGTCGGCGCAGGTGCCCGGCGTCACGTCGAGGGTGAAGGTGAAGCGATCGTAGCTGCCCGGGACCTGCTCGAGCTTGACCGCGCGGGGCTCGGGCTGAAAGCGCAGGGCGAACGCCGGCGCCCCCGGCGCGCTGACGGCGTCGAGGCCCAGGAACTGCGCGAGCCCGAGGTTGCGCACGTGAACATCGCCGATCGCGTCGCACGCGGTGACCGTCGCGCCGACCCGGAACCCCGGATAGCAGCCACAGACGGGCTGTCCACCGACGTCCGCGCACCTCTGGGCGCAGCCGCCATTGTCGATGTCGCAGGCGTCCGTCTCGCAGAAGACGCCGTCACCCGAGTAGCCGGGCCCGCACGCGCAGGTGTAGCCGCCGTCGGTGTTGGTGCACGTCGCGTTGGCGTCGCAGTCGTCGGCCCCGGACGCGCACTCGTCGAGGTCCGCGCAGGCGTCGGGCCCGTCGTTGACCCATCCGGAGGGGCAGTCGGTGCAGACGTAGCCGCCCGGCGACGCGAGGCAGGTGCGCTGGCTCGAGCAGGCGTTCGTGCCGGGCTCGCAGGGGTTGTCGACGACGCTGAACACGGTGTTGCCGGCGGTCGCGTGGTCGACCGTGAAGGTGCAGTAGCCGTTGGCTTGGCAGGTGAGATAGCCCGGGTGGGGATGCTCTCGCTCCGTCATCAGGTTCTTGAGGCGGACGTCGCCGCCGCCGAGCGGCTCGACGACCCACTTGCAGCGCGACTGGTCCCAAGCGGGGGGCGCCGTCTGGCCTGAGATTGTTTCGGCGTTCGCGACCGTGCTGAACTCCGGGATCCAGCGCGTCCCCTCGGGGGTCGTGCACAGGCGCATGGCGTTCGGGCAGGCGCTCGAGGAGCTGCCGTCGGGGCAGTAGCCGGGGGTGCGGTCGACGGTGAAGGTGAAGACGTCCGGCCCGTCGCCGGTCGGCTCCATCTGGAAGAGGTCGCCCGCGTCGAGGCGGAAGCCCGACGTCCCGCTGGCGATCGGCGCGGTCACGTAGCGACCGACGCCGACGTTGAGCAGCAGCACCTCACCGGTGCCGGCGCAGGAGGTGCCGTCCGCGGCGAGGTCGAAGCCGGGGAAGCAGCCGCACTGCGGCGCCTGGCCGACCGTGGTGCAGACCTGCGAGCAGCCGCCGTTGTCGAAGACGCAGAAGTCCTCCTGCACGCAGCTCTGGCCGTCGCCCGCGAAGCCGGCGTCGCACGCGCAGTCGTAGCCGTCGACGCGGTTGGTGCAGCGCGCGTTCGCGGCGCAGGTGTTGGCGCCCGAGGCGCACTCGTCGGGGTCGACGACGAAGGTCCGGGCGTCGTCCCACAGCGGCGCGTCGTAGCAGCCCACGCAGGTCTCGAAGAAGAAGCCGCACTGGACGGGCTCGTGCGGCGAGACGTCGTAGCAGCTCGTGACGCCGACGTCGGGATCGCGCTGGCGGATCCCGAAGTTGCGCAGGAACACGCGGTCGCCGCCGCGGTCCTCGAGGGTCCAGACGCAGCTCGCGTCGTCCCAGGGCCAGCCCGCGGCGGGCATGGTCGTGGTGGCCAGGAGGCGGTCGTTGAAGCGCCACGCGTGCATGAGGAAGGGCGGCGACAGCCCGTCCCAGTCCCTGCCGCACACGCGGTGGGAGTCGACGCAGGCCTCGCTGAGCGTCCCGTCGGCGCAGACGCCCGGCCGCGTCTCGAAGGTGAGGGTCACCGTGTCGGGACCGTCGTCGGTCGCCGCGAGGAGGAGCGGCGTGCCCTGGCCGGTGAAGTCGAGCTCGAGGTAGTCCTCGCCGTTGTGGGCCATGCCGAGGAAGCCGCCCACGCCGCTGTTGAACAGCGCGAGGTGCGGGTCGACGTCACACGACTTGGCGTCGCCGGCCAGGGTGAAGCCGGGCAGGCAGCTGCAGATGGCCGCGGTCGCACCGACCGTGCAGGTCTGCGCACAGCCGCCGTTGGGCTCGGCGCCCTGGCCGCAGAAGTCGCTCACGGAGCAGTCCTGGCCGTCGCCCGCAAAGCCGGCGTCGCACACGCAGTCGTAGCCGCCCTCGGTGTTGTGGCACGTCGCGTTGGGGTCGCAGGTGGCCTCGCCCGAGGCGCACTCGTCGACGTCGATGGCGAAGACGCGGTCGCCGTCGGCCGACAGCCCGACGCCGCACGGGTACCCGTCCCCGGCGCAGGAGAGCAGCGCCGGGACCGGGCCGTAGTCGAGCCGCGCAACGTTGCGCAGCACGACCCGCTCGCCGTAGAGCCGCGCGACGGTCCACACGCAGGCGGTGCTGTTCCACGTCGCCACGGTCGACGGGACGTCGGCGTACTCGAGGGGCTCGACCGCCAGGGGCGAGGCGCCCGCGTTGAGGCAGAGCCGCGGCGGCGTGTCGCAGCCGGGCCCCGTCGGAGCCGCGTCACAGGCGCTCGGGCGCAGCGTGACCGTGAAGCGATCGTGGGTGTCCGGGACCGGCGCCAGCGCGAGGGTGCCTCCCAGGCCGTCGAAGCGCAGCGCGGGGGGCCAGACGTCGAGGTCGGCGTCGGCCGGCTGACCCAGCGCGACGCTCAAGAGCCGCAGGTCGCCGAGCGGCTCACACGACGCGTCGTCGCCAGCGAGGCGGAACCCGGGCAGGCAGCCGCAGGCGGTGACCCCCGCGGTGGTCGCGCAGGTCTGCGCGCAGCCGCCGTGGTCGACGGTGCAGGGATCGTCGGCCGTGCAGGTCGCGCCATCGCCGGAGAAGCCCGGCTGGCACTCGCAGCGGTAGGCGCCGAGCGTGTTCATGCACGCCGCGTTCGGGTCGCAGGTCGCCGTGCCCGCGGCGCACTCGTCGACGTCGATGGCGAAGGCGGTGTTGCCGGCGGTGACCCCCTTGGCCGTGAAGCCGCACGCGTCGGGGGCGGTACAGTTCAACGATCCCGTGTAGTTACGCCAGTACGAGTCGACCAGCGTCTGGTAGTTGCGCAGGCGGATCGTGCCGTCGCCGACCTCGTCCGCGAGCCAGACGCAGGCGCCCGAGGGCGCCGGGGCGGGGTTGCCCCACGGCCAGTAGTGGCGGCTCTGCCAGTGGAAGCCGCCCGAGTCGTTGGCGCCGCACAGGCGCACGACGTCCACGCAGTCGGGCCCCGGGCCGCCGCTACAGTGGCCGGGGGTCGCCTCGACGTCGAAGGCGAAGCGGTTGTGGCCGAGCGCCCGGATCCGGACCGGCGCCCCGACGTCGTCGAACCGCAGGCCATACAGCCCCCCCGCGACCTCGCGGAAGCCGAGGGCCTGGCCGAGACCGACGTTGTAGAGGCGCGTGTCGGCCAGCGGGGTGCAGCCGTGGCCGTCGGCGGCCAGATCGAAGCCCGGCAAGCACCGGCAGGTCGCCGCGGAGACGCCGCCGACGAGCGACGACTCGCAGATCTGCGCGCACCCGCCGTCGTTCTGAACGCAGGCGTCGACGAGGGTGCAGGTCTGGCCGTCGCCCTCGTAGCCGGTGTCGCACGCGCAGGTGGCGCCGCCGACGGTGTTCGTGCAGCTCGCGTGTGGGGCGCAGCCCGCGATGTCGAGGGCGCACTCGTTGCGGTCGAGCACGAACCGGGCGTGCGGGGCCGCGCCGTCGTAGTCCTCGAGGCAGTCGCCGGCGTCGGGGCAGGTCAGGTAGGTGATCCACTGCAGGATCCCGGTGAGGGCGACCTGCTGGAGCTGAAAGGCGTGGTTCGACAGGGTGATCTGCCCGCCGCCCGCGTCCTCGACGGCCCAGGCGCAGCGCGGATCGTTCCAGTCGGCGGGCTGCCCGACCGCCGCGTTCGAGAGCGCGGTCTCGAGGGTCAGCCCGGTCGTCCCCCAGAGGCCACTACCGCACAGGCGATAGTCGTCCACGCAGAAGACGCTGGTCGAGCCGTCGCGACAGGTCCCGGGGATGCGGCGCAGGGTGAGGGTGACGGCGCCGCTCCCGGGGGCGGCAGCGGCGACGGTCACCGGCGACCCGATGGCGTCCCAGCTCACGACGTCGGGCGTCGCGGGGTGCGCCGCGGCGAACAAGCCCGTGCCCGCGTTGTAGAGGGTCAGCCCCTCGCGGGCCGTGCACGCGCGGCGGTTACCGGCGAGGTCGAAGCCGGGCAGGCAGCCGCAGGTGTGCGGCTGGCCCTCGGTGAAGCTGCAGGTCTGGGCGCAGCCCCCGTTGTCGGTCTCGCAGGGGTCGACGACGACGACGGGGGTGCAGACGGTGCCGTCGCCCTCGTAGCCGGCGGGGCAGGTGCAGGTGAAGCCGGCGAGGGTGTCGGTGCAGGTCGCGTTGGGGGCGCAGTCGTGGACGTCGGCGGCGCACTCGTCGTGCTCGAGCTGGAAGAGGTAGTCCGGCGCGGGCTCTACGTTGTTGCCGATGGTGCAATACCCGGCGGAGAGGCACTTCAGCATCTTGCTCTTGTAGGGCTCGAGGTCGGGATCGGTCGTGTGGGTCTGCACCGCCGCGAGGTTGAAGAGCAGGGAGCCGTGAACGCTCCAGGTACACTGCGCGCTGTTCCACAGGGCCGCGACGCTCGGGGCGCCGGGGGCGTTGGTCCGGCGCAGAAAGCCGACCGGGGCGTTCTCGGTGGGGTGGACGCCGAAGTAGGTGCTCAGGGCGCAGAGCCGGTAGGAGTCGACGCACTCCGCCCGCTCGGCGCCGTCCGCGCACACGCCGGGCGAGCGGTCCACCGTGAGCGTGTATTCGCCGACCATCCCCGCGACGGCCTGGACCCGCACCTCGTCGCCCGGGGTGGTCCACGCGACGTAGTTCAGATCGAAGATGGAGTACGTCCCGCCGTCCGGGTTCACGCTGAGGAACTGACCCGTCGCGGCGGAGTACAGCTTGACGTCGTCTCGCGGCGCGCAGCTGCGGCCGTCGGCGGCCAGCGCGAAGGCGGGCTCGCAAGAACACGCGCGCACGCCGTCGGGCATCGCGCAGCCCTGCTGGCAGCCGCCGTTGTGGGTGTCGCAGTCCGGCGCCACGCAGGTGTAGCCCTCGCCGACGAGGTTGTGGCACTTGAGGTCGGGGCCGCAGGTGTCGAGGCCGGCGGCGCACTCGTCGTCGTCGAGCGCGAAGAGGTCGGCCGCGTTGGCCGCGACGAAGGTGCAGCCGGGGACGCCGTCGGGCTTACCGGAGAGGGTGGTGTAGGCGCAGCGCAGGTAGGTGCCGAGGCGCACGTTCTGGAGGCGGACCCGCGCGGCGCCGGCGGGCTCGAGGCGCCAGTCGCACTCGGGCTCGACGTAGCCCGCGCCGCGGGCGACGGCGAAGTGCCACTGGGGCCAGCCGCCGTAGGACTCGGAGAGGGCGCACAGGCGCACGCCGCCTGCGTTGAGGGTGTACGTCCCCGCCCCGGAGTTCCCGGGGTCGAGGCGGAGGTCCGACCCGCCTCCAAACGGCGGCCACCGGAAGCTCGCCTGCGGGGCGTCGGGGCCGCCGGCGAGGATCATGTGCTGGCCGAGGGTCTCGTCGAACAGGCGGGGCTGCGTCCAGCGCTCGCAGGACGCGCCGTTCGGCTGCAGCGCGTACTGCGGGAGGCAGCCGCAGACGGGCTCGAGCTCGGCCGAGGTGCCGACGCAGAGCTGCTCGCAGACGCTGGCGCCGGCGCAGGCGTCGACGGGCTCGCAGGTCTCACCGTCGCCGACGAAGCCGTGCTGGCACGCGCAGGTGTAGCCGGTGGGGGTGTCGGTGCAGGTGGCGGTGGCGGCGCAGCTGGCGGCGCCGGACTGACACTCGTCGACGTCGAGGGTGAACAGGCTGCGGTCATCGACGGGATCGCCCTGGCCGGTGACGCGGCACTGGCCCGTGGCGGCGCAGCTCAGCGCGGAGGCCGCCGGGTACGTCGCGCTCGTCCACGCGTTGCGGAGACGAAAGCCCCGGTCCGCGACGACGTCGAGCTTCCACGCGCACTGCGGGCGGTCCCACTGCAGCGAGGTCCCGGTGTAGGCGCTCTTGCTCGCCACGTACACCGCCCCGAAGCCGCCGCTCGCGGACTCGACGCACAGCCTGAACGCGTCGGTGCAGGCGGGGCTGGTCGTGCCGTCGGCGCAGGTGCCGGGGGTCTGCTCCCAGGTGAAGGTGAACGCGGCGGTCCCGGCGAGGGCCGGCTCGACCGCGACGGGCGGGGCGTCGACGCCGAGCGCGAGCGCCCCGGGGTGAGCCGGGTCGAACCCCAAGAACCCGGTGAGACCGATGTCGTAGAGCCGTCCGCCGGACGCCGGGGCGCAGCTGAGGCCGTCGCCGGTGAAGCCGGTCGCGCAGGTGCACGAGTGTCCATAGAGCGAGGCGTCGCAGCGCGCCGCGGGGGCGCAGCCGGCGGTCCCGTCGGCGCAGGCGTCGACGTCCTTGGTGCGGCAGCAGCGGAACCCGGTGAAGAAGTCGGTGTCGGTGGGCGCCCGGCCGACGGACCGGTTCCAGGTCTCGGTCGGAAAACCGTAGAAGCCGGCGCCGTCGCGGATCATGCGCTGTCCGGGGTAGGGGCCCGGGGCGTCGACCCACTCCGCGACGTTGCCGGACATATCCAGCGCGCCGTAGGGGCTCACCCCCGCGGGGAACGTGCCGACCGGCGCGGTCCCACCGTAGCCGTCCACGTAGCCGTTGTACGGGCCGAAGTTCCCGTAGAGCGGGCTGCTGGCGCTCGTACCCTCGTTCCCCCAGGGGTAGGTCCGCCCGTCGCCGCCGCGCGCGGCCTTCTCCCACTCGGGCTCGGCGCACAGGCGCTTGCCGGCGAAGCCGCAGTAGGCGACCGCGTCGTCCCACGAGGTGCAGTTCATCGGGTGCTGCTCGCGCCCCGCGCGCGCCGAGTTCGAGTAGTCGTAGTAGCCGTCGGCCCCGTTCCAGCAGGTGCTGCGTTCAAGGCAATTCCCTGCGGTCACGCACGCGGCGTAGGCCTCGGCGGTGACCTCGGTCCGGTCGATCTCGAACCCGCGCACGGCGACCTCGTCCAGAGCCTGACCCATGAGGAACGGCCCGGGCAGGACCTGGACCATCGGCCCGATGGTCGCGGCGGCGCACTCCGCCTCGAGGCCCGCGGTACACGCGCAGGTGAAGGCGCCCGCGGCGCCGTCGGTGCAGGTCTGGTAGGTCTCACACGGAGTCGAGCTGCCCTGGCACGCGCCGCCCGCACACGCGTCATCGAGCGTACACCCGCTGCCGTCGTCGCAGGCTGCGGTGTTGTCGGTGTGGACGCAGTCCCCGCTCGCCTCGTCGCACGAGTCGGTGGTGCAGACGTTGGCGTCGTCGCAGTCCGGGGCGGCGCCGGCCTGGCAGCTCCCGCCCGAGCACACGTCGCCGACGGTACACGGGCTCCCGTCCTCGCAGGACAGGGCGTTGTTCGCGTGGACGCAGTCCCCGCTCGCCTCGTCACACGAGTCGGTGGTGCAGACGTTGTCGTCGTCGCAGTCCGGCGCCGCGCCGGCCTGGCAGCTGCCGCCAGCGCACACGTCGCCGACGGTACACGGGCTCCCGTCCTCGCAGGCTGCGGTGTTGTTCGCGTGGACGCAGTCCCCGCTGGCCTCGTCGCAGGAGTCGGTGGTGCAGACGCTATCGTCGTCGCAGTCCGGTGCGGCGCCGGCCTGGCAGCTCCCGCCCGCGCAGACGTCGCCGACGGTACACGCGCTCCCGTCCTCGCAGGCCGCGGTGTTGTCGGCGTGGACGCAGTCCCCGCTGGCCTCGT
>PHBI01000110.1 GCA_002841945.1 Deltaproteobacteria bacterium HGW-Deltaproteobacteria-14 | reverse complement strand
CCGTCGCTGTTGGTGCAGGTCGCGTTCGCGTCGCAGCCGCCGTTGTTCGTCGCGCACTCGTCGACGTCGGCGCAGCTCGTGCCGTCGCCCGCGTAGCCGTCCTTGCACATGCACATGAAGCCGCCGGTGAGGTTCGTGCAGTGCGCGTTGGCGTCGCAGTCGTGGCTCCCCTCGGCGCACTCGTCGTCGTCGTCGCAGGTGACGCCGTCGCCGTGGAAGCCGGCGTAGCAGGTGCAGGTGAACCCGCCGAAGGTGTTCTCGCAGCTCGCGTCGGTCGCGCACCCGGCGGTGCCCTCGGCGCACTCGTCGACGTCGACGACCGCGATGACCTCGCTCTCGCCGCGCTGCTGGCAGGGGTCGGTCGACGTCGCGCGCACGTACGTCACGGCGCCCGCGGTCAGCCCGGTCAGCACCACGCGGTGCTCGGTGACCGTCGCCGAGACGTCGCCGGCGCTGCGATCGAGGGCGGCGGGGTCGGCCCCGAAGTACACGAGGCTCGAGGTCCCCGCCTCGGTGTGCCAGGTGACGACCGCGCTCGTGGGGCCGGTCGCGACGGCCGTCACGGCGCTCAGGACCGGCGTGACCTCCTCGGCCGAGGACGCCGTCGTCTGGACGAGCGGCCCGGCGCTCGCCGCGTTGCCCCCGCCGTCCGCCGACGACACCGAGATGCTGTAGCTCGTCCCCGCCGCGAGCCCGCTCAGGGTCAGGCAGCGCGAGGTCACCAGCGCGGCGTTCTGCAGGGTCGTCGCCGCGCCCCCCGGGGCGGTGTAGGTCGCGTTGCTGCTGGCCGCCTCGTCGGTCTCCCAGCAGACCGCCATGCGCGTGTCGGTCACGCACTCGGTGCGCAGCTCGCCGATGACCGGCGGCGTCAGGTCGGCCTCGCCCGGGGTCGTCACGTCGAGCGGTGGCGCCACGGTCGGCCCGTTGCCGTCGGGGTCGGAGGACCGGACGACCAGGGTGTAGCTCTGCTCGGGGGTCAGCCCGGTGAGCAGCACCGCGTGGGCGAGGACATAGGCGGCGTCTGCCTTGGCGCCGTCGAGCGCGCCGCCCGCGAGCCCGAAGGCGACGTGGCTGTCGGCGGGCTCGTCGGTCGTCCAGGCCACGATGACCTGGGTCGGGGCGAGGTAGGTGACCACCGGCCCGCTGGTGATGGTCGGCGGCTCGGCGTCGGGCAGCGCGTGGGTCGTGAAGGTCAGCACGACGCTCGACACGGCGTTGCCCGCGCCGTCGTGACCGGTGACCTGGAAGGCGTACTGCGTGGCGGGAGCGAGGTCGGCCAGGGTGATGATGTGGTCGGAGGTGAAGGCCGGGGCGTCGACCGTCTCCTCCGCGCCGGTCAGGGCGTCCCCCGCCTCGTAGGCCAGCGCGGCGTCGGTGACCTCGTTGGTCGCCCACTGGATGGACACCGAGGTGTTGGAGTGGTGGATGACGAACGGCCCGCTGGTGATCGACGGCGCGACGATGTCGGGGAGCTGCAGGACGAGCTGCTGGTGCAGGTCCCCGGTCAGCGTGGTGGAGATGTTGGCCGCGAGGTAGCCGCTGCCCGAGGGGGGCGTGAAGCTGAAGCTCGCGTTGCCCTTCAGGAGGCGGAGGGCGTAGTTGCCGTCGTCGCCGGAGTGGACCGTCACGCTGCCGCTGCAGGACATGCCATTGGCGGAGGCGCCGCTGTTGCCGGAGACGCGGACGCCGCCGATGGGGATCGCGCTAGCGTTGGTCACCTGCCCGCTTATCTCCACGACCGGGAAGGCGATGTCATAGGTCATGTCCTCGGACACCGCGACGCTCTGAATCGAGCACGAGAGGCTGTCCGGGATGGGGCCGCCGCCGTCGAAGGCGTCGATGTAGACCGTGTACGAGTCCGGGAGGGTCTGGAAGCTGTAGCTCCCATCGCTCCCGGTCGTGACGCTGTGACCGCCGCGCGGACCGTACCAGTACAGCGACAGGCCGGGGACGAGAGCGCCATCGTAGCCCGTCACGACGCCGGAGACGGTGTACGTCGTGAGCGGGACGAGCTCGAGCGTGACGTCCACGGTGCCGCTCACGGGGACGCTGAAGCTGGCGGTGCCGCCCTCGTAGGGGCCGCCGGGGGCGGAGGAGACGTTCGCGCTGCCGCTCGACCCGCCGAGCATCAGGAGCCCGCTGAAGGTGCCGTCTGTACCGGTGTTGGCGGAGTCGCCGCCGCTGCACTGCAGGCCATCGACCGTGAATCCGCTGCTCGCCGACACACGCGCGCTGGGGAGCGGCGTCGCGTCGGGGGCGACGAGGACGGCCCCGGTGAGCTCCGCGACCGGGAAGGCGACGTCCCGCACGACATCTCCGGCGGCCAGGATGACGCCGCCAGACGAGCACGAGACGCTCTCGGGGAGGTAGGCGCCGCTGCCGAGGGCGTCGAGGTACAGCTGGTAGGTCCCGGGGACGGCCTCGAACGCGTAATGACCGTTGGCGTCGGTGCCGATGTTGTAGCTCCCGTTGGCGCCGTACCAGTAGATGGAGACGCCGGAGATCGGGTGCCCGTCGAGGCCGGTGATGGTGCCGCTGACATTGGCGAACAGCGTCTCGTCGACCTCCGGAGCGAGATCGATCACCACGCTGCCCTCGGTGGGGAGATCCGCGCCGGCGGTGGCGCTGGTGTACTCGCCCTGCACCGCGCCGACGGAGGCGGTCGCGTGGACGCCGCCCAGCAGACGCACGGGGCCGTAGGTCCCGTCCGAGCCGGTGTTGGCCGAGGCGCCGCTGCTGCAGCTCCCGGCGCTGAAGACCTGACCCGAGGCGCTGAGGGAGACGTGGACGTTCGCCAGCGGCGTCCCGGCCGGCTCAATGGCGACGGTGCCGCCGACCGTCACGACGGGGAAGGCGAGGTCAAAGACCGTGTCCGCGGCGACGACGACGTCGCCGAAGCTGCAGCTCATGCTCTCGGGGAGCGCAGCGCCGCCATCGAATGAGTCGAGGTAGAACGTGTATGTCTCTTTGGGGACCTTGACCGAGTAATGGCCGTCCTGGTCGGTCGAGGCGTGGTAGCCGACCGACCCGCCGTAGATGTAGAGCGACAGCCCAGCAGCGGCGGCGCCGCCGAGCCCGGTGACCGTGCCGCTGACGGTGACGTCGTCATCGCCTGGGTCGACGACGAAGAGGATGATGTCGTAGGTCTCATCGCCGCTGACGACGTGGTTCTGGATGGTCTGACCGGCGCAGGGGCTGCCGGCCGGCGGCGTAACGACGAGGTCGTAGGCCGCGTTGACCAGGGTCAGGGTGTAGCCGCCCGACGCGCTCGTCTCGGAGGAGCCGGCGGACTGCTGGGTCGCGTCGGTGATGGCCTCGATGGTCGCGCCGACCATCGGGCTGTTCCCGCAAAAGGCCGTGCCGCTCAAGGTCGACGCGAGCGCGCCGGACGACAGCGCGACGAGGGCGGCCAGCGTCAGCGCCTGCAGCATACGGTTCATCGATGTCCCCTCCCGGAGCCAGATCACCGGACTCTAGCGATGAGGGGCCAGCGCGGCAAACCACCCGGGGGGTGCGCGACAAACCGCCACGGTTCTCAGTTCGGGAGCTGGTCCTCGGCCGGCTCGGGGGCCGCGGCGCTCTGCTCGACCTTGGGGCCGACCCCGCCGCCCTTCTTGAGCCAGTCCATCGCGGCGATGGCGCCACAGTCGCAGCCCCAGGACGCAGGCAGGCGCGGGCAGATCGTCTCCGCCATCAGCCGGTGCCCCTCCATGTTGGGGTGGATGTGGTCGAAGCTGTGCAGCTCCTGCTTCATGAACCAGCGCGGGAGCTCGCGCACCTGCGCGACCAGCTCGGCGACCCGGGCCTCGCGGGCGGCGTCGTCGGGGAGCGCGGCGAGCTCCCGGCGGATGGCGGGGTCGCGGCGGGTGTAGCGCTCGGCGGCGGCGGCGTCGCGCAGCGGCGCCTCCTGGTCGCGCAGCGGCGAGTCGTAATACAGGTCGACGGCGATGTCCGGGCGCTCGGCGGCGGTCCAGTCCGGGGTCTGGCGCTCCTTGGCGTAGCGGCCGAGGGCCTCCTCGGGGGTGAGGCGGCCGAGGACGAAGTCGGCGGTCTTCTTGGTGTAGCCCGCGTAGGTCAGGCCGTGGGTCCAGGCCCAGCGGCGGGCGTCGCGCTCGGCGCCCCACGGGCCGACGGTCAGCGCGATGACCTTCATGCCGTGATCGTGGGCCATGGCGTAGACCGCGGCCTGGTCGCGGTTGACCTCCGCGGGGCTGGCGATGGTGTTGAGGCCGCTCTGGAAGATGAGCCAGGCGGCCTCGTAGTCGGCGACCTTGACGCGGCGGTTCTTGATCACCATGTCCTTGACCCGCTGGGCCAGGGCGCGCGAGCCGAGGCGCTCCTTGCCCTTGAGCGCGATCTCGACCCGCGGGCAGGCGGCCTCGAGGAAGTGGCCGAAGTTTCCGCGGGGCCAGGCGGTGACCGAGCCGCCGACCACGACCGCCTTGATCGGGCGGGTGTCGTCGCTGAAGCGCCAGGTGCCCGGCGCGTCGGCGCGCGCGGCGGGCGCGGCGACGGCGGCGGCGGCGAGGAGCGTGACGGCGACGGCGGCGGAGCGGAGCATTGGGGCGGCCTCCCGAAAACGGACGACGGTCGATAGCGAACGCCGAACGCGAAGGCAAGGCCCCGTATGCCCTCGCGGCGCTCCCGGGCGCCCCGGCGCGGCCATGGTGCGGTGCGGCGTGTTCGCGGTCCCACGCGGTCGAGGCTGTGCTATGCTGCCGCCGCCCCGCGCCTTCCGGAGGTTGTGCATGCGTTACGCCCTCGCCCTCGCCCTCGCGATCCTGTTCGCCGCCTGCGCCAGCGCGGCGCCGAAGGTCGAGGTGGTCCCCCACGAGCCGAAGATCGCCGGCGCGGACACCGCCGGCTGGGCGCGCGCCTGCGTCCGCGGCCCGAAGGACGAGCCGCCCCCGCCGGAGAGCCGGCCGTACTCCACGCTGACGGCGAAGCAGCGCGAGACGCTGTCGCGGGTCGAGACGCTCGCGGTGGCGACCTACGGCCGCGAGCCCGCCGAGCGCAAGCCGCAGCTCGACGCCTGGGTCGCCGAGCGCGGCCAGCAGACGCTGGCCGGGATGCGCGAGGATCGCGACGCCGTCGGCTGGCGCCTCGACCAGATCGAGCGCCGCGCCAAGCGCAAGTACGGCCTGCGCACGGTGTCGCCGTGCTACGCGCTGCTCGCGGACGTGTTCCACGGGATGAACTCGGCCATCGACTTCCGGGCGCACCACGAGGACGCCGGCGACGTGTGGCCCCCGCCCGGCGGGACACCCTGACCGCGCTCGCCCCCCCGTAATCACGGGTTCAGCCCGCGAAGGGACGTGACACCGCACGGGGTTTTGGCTAGGGTCCGACACCTTTTTGAGGTGAGGGAGATCCATGAGTCAGAACGTCGCGGAGTTGCTCGAGAAGGCCGTCGCCACCCCGTTTTTCGGCGAGAGCATGCTGCTCACCCAGGACTGGGATGACCAGCGGCTCGGAAGCCTCATCGCGCTCGCAGAGCTGTTCGCCGAGCTCGACCGGCGCGGCGTCAAGACCCCGCTGTGCCCGTCGGAGCTGGCCTACGCCATGTTCTTCGACAACTCCACGCGCACCAAGAGCGCCTGGGCCGGCGCCGCGGCGCGCCTCGGCATGGCCCCGGTCATCGTCGACGGCAGCTCGACGCAGGTCTCCCACGGCGAGACGGCGGTCGAGACCGGCGCCATGCTCGGCATGAACAGCCACGCCATGGGGATCCGCCACGACCTCATCCTGGGCGAGGGCAACCTCTTCATGCGCGACGCGAAGCAGGGCATCGACGACTACCTCGCGGCGACCGAGGACCCGCGCAAGGTGCCGATCGTCAACCTGCAGTGCGACATCGACCACCCGACCCAGGTGACGGCCGACCTGCTGTGGCTGCGCGAGCGCTTCCCCGAGGGCCTCGCGGGCAAGAAGATCGCGATGACCTGGGCCTACTCGCCGAGCTACGCCAAGCCGCTCAGCGTGCCCCAGGGCATCATCATGCTGATGACGCGCTTTGGCGCGGACGTGACCCTCGCCCACCCCGACGGCTACCAGCTCCTGCCCGAGACGGTCGCCCACGCCGCGGCCAACGCCAAGGCGAGCGGGGGGAGCTTCCGCATCACGGGCAGCATGGACGACGCCTTCGCCGGCGCCGACGTGGTCTACCCGAAGAGCTGGGGCGCCCACGACCTGATGCTCGAGCGGGTCGCCGCGAACAAGCGCGGGGACAAGGCCGAGATGGCGAGCATCGAGAAGCGGGCGCTGGCGCGCAACGCCGAGCACACCGACTGGATCTGCGACGAGCGCCGCATGGCGACCACCGCGGGCGGCGACGCGCTCTACATGCACTGCCTGCCGGCGGACATCGGCGCCGAGGTCACCCCCGGCGTGATGGACCTGCACAAGGTCAACGTGGCGCTCGAGGCCCAGAAGAAGGTGTACGTCGTGATGGCGCTGCTCGCGGGCGGCAAGATCCCGGACCTGAAGGCCGCGCCGCGCAACGGGGGCTCGCCCGCAGGGCGGGTCCGAATGACCGAAGACCCGAGGAGGTCACCATGACGACATCGAACCTCGACGCCCGCGTCGCAGAGCTCGCGGCGAAGTACCGCCCCCTGGCGGTGAAGCTGCTCCAGGAAGTCATCCGCATCCCCGCCGACTACGTCGACAAGGCCGTCGACCAGGGCGGCGATCCGAGCTGCGGGCTGTCCAACCACGAGGGCCCGCGCCTCGAGCACCTGCGTCAGCAGGTCATCGCGCTGGGCGCCGTCGCGCACCCCGATGACGTCGGCTTCGACGCCTACGGCAACCTCGTCTGGTCGGTGCAGGACCCCGACGACGGCATCCCGGCGGCCGACAAGAAGGTCATCTACCTCGACGGCCACACCGACACGGTCCGCGCCCTGCGCGGGCAGTGGATCGAGAAGATCGGCGGCGGCATCGACGCCTACGACGGGCTCGTCGACCAGACCAAGGTCAACACGGCCTTCCTGCAGCGCGAGCTCGGCCACCTGCCGCCCGCGGGCGAGTGGGAGCACATGGTGTTCGGGCGCGGCTCGGCCGACCAGCTGAGCGGCGTGTGCAGCCAGGTGATCGCGACCAAGATCATGCTCGAGCTGCGCGCCGAGGGGGCGCTCAAGGGCGTCATCGTGCGGAGCTACGGCACCGCGGCCGAGGAGGACAACGACGGCGCCGGGCCGATGTACCTGATGAACGAGGTCCTGCCGGGCGCCGGGCCGGAGCTGGTGCCGGACGTGGTCATCCTGAGCGAGGGCACCGGGGACTCGGCCAAGGGCGCGCTCGGCATCTACCGCGGGCAGCGCGGGCGGATGCAGATCGAGATGGTGGTGACCGGGCGCAGCTGCCACGGCTCGATGCCGTGGGAGGGGCTCAACCCGCTCGAGTTCGGCGCCTCCATCGTCGCCGAGGCCGCGGCGAAGTACGAGGCGCGCGAGGGCTTCCTCGACCACGCCTTCCTCGGCCACGGGACGCGCACGGCGTCGTGGTCGCGGCTCGACACCCCGAGCGACTGCGCGGTGCCGGACAAGTTCGTGGTGCGCTTCGACCGCCGGCTGACGGTGGGCGAGTCGCCCGAGCAGGCGGTGGCCGACGTCGAGGCGCTCGAGAGCGTCGCGGCGGCGCGCGCGGCGGGCCTGTCCGTCGAGATCGGCGTCCCGCGCTACGAGGATCTGACCTGGCGCGGCTACAAGCCCGGCAACCCGCAGATCTACCCGGGGTGGATCACGCCCGAGGAGCACCCGGCCATCCAGACCGCGGTGGACGTCTACGGGCGCGTGGTGGCGCCGAAGGTGAAGCCCGGCGGCACCCGCGGGCAGCTGCGCGCGACGCCGCGGGTGGATCGCTGGATCTTCTCGACCGACGGCGTGGGCTTCCCCATCCGGACCGACAACACCTCGGTCAACACGGCCGGCAAGAACTGGGTGACCTCGGGTGTCGTGAAGCACCCGGCGATGTTCGGCTTCGGCCCGGGCATCGAGCAGAACACCCACAAGATCGGCGAGGCCGTCGACGCCCGCGAGATCGAGCTGGTGGTCGCCTTCATGGCCCGCTTCCCGAGCGCCTACGCCGCCCGCGGCTAGCCACTCTGCTGCACTGCACAACGCCGGACGCCCCATCGTGGGGTGCCCGGCGTTCGTGTTTTGGCCTGGCCCTGCCGCAATGCACTCGGCGCGAGCTCGGCGACGCCGCGGTCCCGGTTGACGACGTGCATCCGCGGGGGCAGCCTGGGTCCTCACCTCGGAACCACGAAGAGCGACATGCTGACCCTGAGCTCCGACCCCGATGTCGCGCGACAGCAGATGCTGGGCTTCATCCTGTACCTGTCCACCTACGCGTGCGCCGACGGGGACTTCGACGACGCCGAGCGCGAGTTCATCCGGCGGGCCATCCGGCGCGCGCTCGAGGAGCGCTACGGCGAGCTCCTCGCCGCCGCGCCGGTCGAGCTCCGCGAAGACACGATCAACCGCCTGCAGGGGTACTTCGAGGGCGAGCTCGACCGCACCGTCAACGAGATCGAGGAGATGACGACCGAGTCCGTGGCGCAGGCCGAGGACAACGCCGACTTCGTGCTCTCGCGGCTCAAGGTGCGCTGCTTCGAGGTGCTCCAGACCCTCGACCGTTCGCAGCAGCAGCAGCTCATGACCGCCGCCGAGGAGCTCATCGGAGCAGACGGGCACGTCCACGCGGCCGAGCAGGCCCTCTACGACGATCTCGCGGCGCTCCTCGCCGCCGACCGCGGCGAGGCCGCCCCCGCCGCCGCGGCGCGACCGCCGGTGGTGGTCGAGGAGATCATGCGGCTCGACTCGAGTGGCCGCGCACCCGCCTTCCTCGCGCCGCTCGAGCGCAACTACTCGGCGGACCGGGCGACCCTCCACGCGCAGCTCGAGGCCGACCGCCAGCGCGCGCTGCGGGTGATGGAGCGGCTCCAGCGGGCGCGCGACGCCGGCGCGGGGCGCCTGGCCGGCAAGCGGAGCGTGCATGAGCTCCCGGCCGGCGAGACCTTCCTCGACGGCTACACGTGGATCGTGCGGCCCGAGCCGGGGCAGCGCTACGAGATCACGGTGATCGGCGATCTTCACGGCTGCTACAGCTGCCTGAAGGCGGCGCTGGTCCAGTCGCGCTTCTTCGACAAGCTCGCGGCCTACGAGCTCCACCCCCAGCATCTGCCCAAGCCGCTGCTGATCTTCCTCGGCGACTACATCGACCGCGGCTTCTACAGCTACGACGGCGTGCTGCGCGCCGTGCTCGAGACCTACCTCGCCGCCCCCGACCACGTCTTCGTGCTGCGCGGCAACCACGAGTGGTACCTCTCCAGGGGCGGGAAGATCCTCCCGGCGGTGGGGCCGTCGGAGGCCTACACAGAGCTGCGACCCATCGCGGGCGACGAGTTCTTCACGACGTTCCACGCCCTGTTCGAGTCCCTCCCGGTCACCCTGCTCTTCGATCGCATGTGCTTCGTACACGCCGGGGTGCCGCCCGATAGCGTCTTCAAGGAGCACTACGAGGACCTGTCGAGCCTCAACAAGTGGCCGCTGCGCTTCTACCTGATGTGGGGCGACCCGAGCGCGGCCGCGGTCATCCCGGCCAAGCTGCAGAAGACGCCGACGGCGCGCTTCGCCTACGGTCGCCTGCAGGCGCAGGGGTTCGTCGAGACCCTCGGCGCCCACACCCTGATCCGCGGCCACGAGGTCGTCCGCGAGGGCTTCCGGCGCAACTACGACGACGGCCCGGTGCTGCTGTACACGGTGTTCTCGGCGGGCGGCGCCGACAACGCCGATCTGCCCCCGCGCTCCAACTACCGCCGCACCACGCCGATGGCGCTGACCGTCGAGTACGCCGGCGGCGCGGCGCACATCAAGCCGTGGCCGATCGACTACAAGCGCTTCAACGACCCGGCGACCAACGGCTTCTACGCCACGCCGCGCGAGCTGTCGGCGCTGTAGGGACGCGCGGGATGACCGCCCAGGCGAGACCGCAGTGGCCCGACCGATACCCGGGCGCTGCGCCCCGCACCCCGCGAAGGAAACCCTGAAAGGCCCGCCTGGCCAGACGCGAAGCGGGCCAGGCGGTGGCGAAACGCCATGGAGGCGGCGGGGGTGACCAGCCCGAGGTCACCTTCCACGCCGGCGGCTCTGCGACGACGTCCCGGTCGGGTCCTCTGCCTCCTGGCGACGCGACTCAGCCGATGACGACGCGGTCGGTCCACTCGCCGACGAGCTCGCGGGCGCCGCGGAGCCAGTTGTGGGCGGCGGCGAAGGTCGCCGTGAAGCGCAGGCTGAGGCGGCCGGCGGCGAGGTCGATCTCGGCGCGCTCGATCTCCTCCCACGGGACGGTGAAGTCGGCGCTCTCCGGGATCAGCAGGACCAGCCCTTGGGTGGTCCGGCGGCGAAAGATGGCCAGGGCGTCGCCGTCGCGAGTGGGGTCCGCGAGAGGCACGCCGTCCAGGTCGATCCGGGGTCGCGCGGTGGTCATGCGCACATCCTACGACACCGCCTCCCACGACGCGACCGCGTGACCTCGCTCGCCCGGGCTGGCCCCCGCGCGCTGGCTCCGCCCCGGATCCACGCCAAGGTCGAACGCGCGCCAGCCACCGCTAGCGCACCCGCACCTCGCCCACGTAGTACGCCATCACCGCGGCGCCGAGCGGGCCGCACGAGCTGACCTCGGTGTAGTTGCCCGTGTAGTGCGTCAGGTACCAGACCCCACGCGGGTTCATGGCCTGCTGCCCGCCGACGCAGCTGAACTTCATCCCGCTCTGACCGGCGTAGGTGTTGCCACACGACTCCGTCCCGACGCTGTAGCGGCCGAAGAACGCGTAGTTCCCGGCGGCCTCCCAGCCGTCGGCGTTGCGGATCGTCGCCGCGTAGAGGAGGTCGGGGTTCGACGCCCCGAGGTCGCTCAGGAGCGACCGCGTGTTCACCCCGATCGCCTTGGCCCAGTACGTCGTCGCCGCGGCGTCGGTCGCCTTGTAGCAGAGGTACTGGATGTCCACCGTTGGCCGCCCGTCGTCGAGCAGCTTCGCGAGCCCGAGGGTGTACTGGGCGTCCGCCGGCGTGCCGTGGTCGTAGCTCGCCCCGAGCAGGCTGTGGGTGGTCCCGGCGGCGGCGGCGAACTCGTAGTCGCCGCCCTGACCGTTGGTGTCGGAGGCGCGCGCGACCAGCGTCCAGCCACCGCCGTCGGTGTCCATGTCGCAGTGGACCGGGATGGTCCCGCTCGGGCCGGCGCTGTCGGGGTCGATGTAGTACGTGCCGCTCGTGGTGCCGAAGCCGCTGTCGAGGATCGCCTTGCAGCTCACGAAGCGGCACGGCTGCTCACCGGCCGCACACAGCGCCGCGGGCGGGTCGGGCAAGCGCAGGCGCACCTCGCCGACGTAGTGCGGCAGAGAAGCCGCGCCCACCGGGCCGCAGGACGTGACCTCGGTGAACGCCGTCGGGTTCGTGTAGTCGGTCAACATCCACACGCTCTGCATGGTCATCGCCGTCTGGCCGCTCTCCGCGCAGCTGAACTTCATGCCGGACTGTCCGGCGTGGGTGTTGCCGCAGGTCTCTCCGCCCGCGACCGTGCCGCGGGAAAAGACGGCGAAGCTGCCCACGCCCGTGTCGCCGTCCCGGTTGGTCAGCGGCGCGGCGTAGTGGAGATCGGGGTTCGCGGCCGCGAGGTCGGCGAGGAGCCAGTCCACGGGCACGTTCTCGGCCTTGACCCAGTAGGCCGTCCCGGCCTCGTCGCGGCTGTCGTAGCAGTAGTATTGGAGGTCGACGTCGAGCTGCCCCTCCGGAATGAGCTGCGCCAACCCGAGGGTGTACTGCGGGTCCGCCGGGGTGCCGACGTCGAAGCTGGTCCCGAGGAGCGAGTGCGCCCCGGCGGCCGCCCGAAACTCGTAGTCATTGCCGACGCCGTTGGTGTCCGAGGCGCGCGCCACCATCGTCCAGCCGCCTGCGTCGGTCGTCATGTCGCACCACACGGGGATCGGCGCGCCCGCCCCCGCGCCGTCGGGGTCGACGTAGTACGGCCCGCTCGGGAGCGACGCCCCCGCCGCCTTCAGCGCCTCGCAGTCGCGGTATGGGCAGTCGGCCTGGCCGTCGGCGCACAGCGTCGGCGCCTGGCTCATGGTCGCGTCGCCGGTGAAGGCGTAGGTGAAGGTCTCGCCGCCGGTGTACCCGGTCGCCACGCCGGCGTGGAGGCCGTCGCCGTCGACGGGGTGCTGGGTGCAGGCGAGGGCGCCGGACGCGTCGGTCACCGCGACGCCCCAGGCGATGACGGGCCAGGTCGTCCCGGCCGGGGTCGTCTGCGCGGCGAACGGGGTCTCGGCGGCCGTGGCGCGGTTGCTCAGCGTGCACGCGGTCGTCTGCGGGGCCAGGCCGAGCAGGACGTTCCAGTAGCGCTTCTCGTAGAGCTGCTCGCGGCCGCGGGTCACCTGCGCGGCGAACAGGAGCCCGGTCGCCCCGGAGAGGCCGTCGCCGGCGGCGAGGTTGCCGGGGCCGGCCGAGGGGTCGAGGGTCACGCTGCCGGCGGTCCCGCAGTCGAGGACGACGGCGTCGCGGTAGAGGGTCGTCTCGGTGGCGCCCGCGCCGCCCGTGCATGCGAGGCCCATGACGAGGGTGCGCCCGCGCGCCCCGGCGCCGTCGTGGAGGAGCTGGATGGGGTCGCCGAGGGCGTCGGTGCAGTCGAGCTTCGCGGAGCAGAAGATGTCGGCGAAGCTGACGGCGACGTCGAAGAAGCCCTGTTCGGCGCGGCGGGCGACGGTGACGTCGAAGGTGACCGCCACGTCGGCGTCGGCGACGCAGGTCACGGTGCGGGTCATCGGGCCCGGGTCACGCCAGCTGCCGGGGTCGATCAGCGAGGCGCCGCCCGATCCGGAGCGCAGCTCGAGGAGCGTCAGCGTGACCGTCGTGGACGGCGCGTCGGCGTCGCAGGTGCCGACGTAGGAGAGCGAGCCGTCGCCGGGGCCGTATGCGGACGAGAGGAGCTCCTTGGACCAGACGAGCCGCCCACCGCCGTTGTGGACCTCGATCTGGAAGCGCGCGTCGGTGACCCCGGTGAGCGACAGCGGGGCGACCGCGATCGCGACGCGGCCGCTGGGGCCGACCGCGCCCCCCTCCCCGGCGCAGGCGGCGAGGGCCGCGAGGGCGCAGACCAGCCACAGCTGTGAGGGCACGCGGCTCATACAAACTCCGGTGATGGGGTGCGCCGCGAAGGGTTCCGCGACCGCACCGAGGCTATCACCAGGACCTGACGCTGTGCATCTGCGATGTTGCGAAAGTCGCATCGCCCTGGCGCGGACGGCGGGGACGGCGGGGGCTGGGTCAGATGCTGGTCACTTGAGCGCAGCACCGCGCAGTTCCTTGCCCCGGCGTGTCCAAGCGCTCCGCTCTTCACCACTGGGGAGACCGAAGACGCGGAGAAGAGCCCCTGTGACCCGCTGCGAAGCTGGGCCGACCGAGGCGCCCTCCGTGTTCTCATTGGAGCGAGGTCAGATCCCGAAGTTGAGCCCGATGCCCAGGCCGGCGAGCAAGTAAAACCCCATGTCTCCCGGCATGTAGCCGATCTCGAGGCGCGCGCTCAGGCCCATGTCGCGGCCGAAGATGGTCTCGCCCCAGAGGCGACCGCCGAAGCGGCCGGGGGCGTCGTCGGGGTCCTTGTCATAGCTCTGGGTGACGTCGACGAGCAGGTCGAGGCCGCCGTTGGTCCAGCGGTAGTTCGTGAAGTCGCCGTAGCCCTTGGCCTCGAGGGCATAACCGGCGGCGTTGATGGACGAGACGCCGACGTAGGCCGTCAGGTGCGTGCCGCGCATCTGAAAGTCCTTGCCGTCGACCTTCGTCTCCACGCCGTTGTTGCGGAACATCAGGCCGGCGCCGACCCCGAGGCTGTTGCGGTTGAGCGCCGGGACCTTGATGGACTTGGTGTGGCGGTAGTCGCCGGACTCGGTCTGCTCGAGGGTGACCGACTCCATCTCCATCGCCACCGAGGTCGAGTGGAAGCTGACCCCCGCCTCGATCCGGACCGGCGAGTCCCCGGCCCCGAGAAAGCCCAGCATCGGGAAGACGGCGCTGCCGCGGACCATGAACGACTCGCCGAACTCGAAGGCGCCCATCAGCCCGGAGATTGGCCCGCCGTCGGGCGAGGCGAGCTCGTAGCCGAGCAGGTTCGCCGACAGGTGGAGGTTGCCGAAGTCGATCGTCATGTCCTTGAACTCGAAGGAGACGCGCTCGCCGGTCGGCGTCGGGCCGCCGGCGTGGGCCGCGACCGGGGTGGCGAGCGCGGTGAGGGTCAGCGCGCGGAGCGCGAGGAAGGCTGGGGTTCGGAACACGGGGGTCTCCTGACGCGGGTTCTCTCGGAGACGGCGGGCGGTCACCCACCGACGCCGAAGGGACGACAGGCGCCGGCGATCTTCGAGAGCACCCCGCCGAATTGAGCAGAGCTACTCACGCGCTCGCGAGTGCCTGTCGAGGGTGCTCCGCCCAATCGGCCCCGTCCGGGCACGCTCGCGACGCACCAACGCGGAGGCCCCGCCGGGCGAGACGATCGGCGAGCCAATGCACCGCGCCGCTGCCGCGGTTGCGGCCCTTTCTGCGCGGGCAGCGCGGCAGCGGTTGGAGCTTTTGGCGGCACCCCTGTCGCCTCTAGGGCCTGTGTCCGACCATATTGATCAATGCCGATCAACCATGATCAACCACGATCAATGATCACCCCGGTTACACCCGGGCGGGTGCGCAAGCGCGCAACGTGAGCGCGCGGCGACCCAACATCGGCGTTCGGGTCGCCGTGGTCCGTTGACGCCCTCCCCGCAAGCTCCGATGTTCGCGGCTTCCCGCCGACAGGAAGATCCCCATGAGAAGTCCGATGCGGCAAACCCTTGCGTTTGCGCTCACAGGTCTGTTGTTCCTGAGTCTCTCGTCACGCGCGGACGCCGCGCCCCTCATGTGCGGCGAGACAGACATACGCTGTCTCTGTCCCGAGCTGGGCGGCCAAGCCCAGGGCTTCGCGAGCCATGGTCTCTACTGCGTCATCGCCGGACAGTCGGCGGACAGCGTCAACTCCCTCAGCTACCGGATGGAGGCCGCGAGCGATTGCGCCATGTTCGACAAGAAGATGGCCAGCAAGCTCGGCGAGCTGGTCAAGTCGAAGGGGGCCCTCGGGTCCGGCAAGTGCCAGGCCGCGAAGCCTGCCACGAACTACGGCGAAGGTCCTGTGGTCGCCTGTTACATCAAGGACCGCCGCAACATGCCCGGCTGGACCATGCTCTGGAAAGACTCCGTGGCGCGGTCGAAGGGTTGCGACAACGTCAAGCAGGCCTGCCTCGACATGACGAAGAAGTGGGGCGGCTCGGACGTCTGCTGCACCCTCCAGGGCGGTGACGTCGCCGTCAGTGGCAAGCAAGGCGACAGCTTCGCCTGCGCCCGCGCTGCCGCGCCGGCGCCCGCGGCGGGACCCGACCTCAAGGGCTGGTTCCGCCTCAAGACCCAGTTTCAAGGCGACGGCAAGTGCTTCGAGGGCAACGCTGCGACCTCCACGACCAAGGACGGCGCGGCCTTCATGGACAACTGCCAGAACGTCAGCGGGCAGCTCTGGCAGTTCGTGGCGGAGGGCGAGCACTATCGCCTGAAGACCCAGTTCCAGGGCGAGAAGAAGTGCTTGGAGGGCAACGCGGCGACGTCGACGTACAAGAACGGCGCGGCCTTCATGGATGACTGCAAGAACGTCAGCGGGCAGCTCTGGAAGCTCGTCCCGGAGGGCAAGGGCTATCGCCTCAAGACGGCGTTCCAGGGCGACGGCAAGTGCCTCGAGAGCAACGCTGCGACCTCCACGACCAAGGACGGCGCGGCCTTCATGGACAACTGCCAGAACGTCAGCGGGCAGATCTGGCTCCTCGTCCGCTAGGGCAGGTCGAAGAACGGAATCCGCAGCTGGTGACCGACGGGGACACGCCGTGGCCCCGCCGGTCGCCTGCGGAGGATGAAGGTCTTCGACCGATACCCGGGCGCTGCGCCCCGGACCCCGCGAAGGAAGCCTGAAGGGCCCGCCTGGCCAAACGCGAGGCGGGCCAGGCGGTGGCGAGACCGGTCCGAAACGGCAGGGTGCGGATGTTCACGTCCGCACGTGTCTGATCCCAGGTACCTGTACCAGCCTCGTCTCACTCATCTCACGCGCCAAACCTGCTCATTTGCCGCGGCGTCGGCCTGACTTGAGGCCGACCGGGACGGTTACGCCGGTTTTGCAGCGCGTTTACATCCGTCTCCGCGGGACGTGAGACAATCGCGGGTGTGAGGTTTACCGGGCCGGCGCGTCCGGTCGTTGTAGGGGCGACCCCGAGATTTCGGATGGAACTTTCCGGGGTCGCGCGCGTTCACAAGCGAGGTCCGCTCCCCCCGACGGACCCGATGATCGCGCGGCAGCGGACGGGGGCGGAATCCTGACCCGGCGCCGACCGTTCGGCCCGGGCACGCGGAGGCGAGCGATGGCGGCACGTGGCACGATGTGGGCAGGAGCGGCGGCGGCCCTCGCCATCAGCGGCTTGGTCTGGCTCGCGTGGCCCGCGGCGCCAGCGCCAGGGCGCACCGCGGCGACGGCGCAGCGCGGGGTCCAGGCGCCGAGCGCCGAGCGCGACGGCGCCCGGGTGACCCACATGGCGTCGCGCAGCGCGCGCCTCATCGAGGTCGCGGTCACGGCGTGCAAGCGCCGGGCGGGGGCCGGGGTCGAGGTGATCGCCGAGCGCGGCGGCTACACCTACACGGCGCGCGCAGGCGCCGACGGCCTCGCGCGGGTCGACGTCGAGGAGGCCGGCGAGGTCACGGTGCGCGCGCGCATCGGCGCCTACCGGACGGCCCCGTGGCCGGTGAACGGCTCCAGCGCCGCGATCGAGGCGTGCCCCGGGGCGCGGATCCACGGGACGGTGCGCGACGGGCACGGGATCCCCGAGATCGAGCGCACGGTGCGGCTCGTCGACGCCGCGGGCGGGATCATCGACGAGATCGAGTCCGACGACGACGGCGCCTACGAGGTGGTCGACGGGATGCTCGAGGGCGTCAGCCTGGTCGTGGTGACCGACGGCATGGACGACGCCGAGGACGCGACCCGCGCCCTGCGCCCCCTCTCACCCCGCGAGGACCGCGAGTTGGACTTGATCGTCGGCGACGTGCGGGCGGTCGTCGGGTGGGTGCTCGACATGAACGGCGACCCGCAGCCCGGCGTGGTCGTGACCGCGACCGCCGAGGCCTTCGAGGCGCGCTGGGTGGCGTTCACCGACCAGGGGGGCGGCTTCGTGTTCGAGGCCGTGCCGGCGGCGTCGCTGCAGATCGCGGCGGACGGCGGTGATCTGGGGCAGGCGGCCGCGCGGGTCGCCGAGTCCGAGGCCGAGCGGCGCGAGGTGTCGCTGGTGCTCGAGCCGACCGCGCACATCACGGTGCTGGCCCCCAACGTCGCGGGGACGGTGGAGATCCGCTGCTGGGACGGGCGCTTCCACGGCCCGGACCAGCTGACGGAGCCGGCGGAGACCTCGCCCTTCGAGGCCGACTTCGTCCACGACGCGGACATCGTGTGGGACGACAACGGCACCGGCTTCGACGCTGACCTTGTGGTCGAATCCTCGTTCCCCGAGCCGGACCACATGATGAAGGTCCTCGAGGACGCGCTGCGGGCCTACGACCCGACCGACCCCGAGGGCAGCCTCGTCCACATGATCCAGCGCATGCTGACCGAGATGCCGGAGATGCAGGGCGCGTTCGCGGCCGAGAACGGGGAGCTCCCCGTGGACCCGGCGGCGCAGGAGGCGTTCTTGCGCGAGATGGTCGCCGAGGAGCTGCGCAACAACCCCGAGCAGTTCGAGATGTTCGGGCGCATGGCCGCCGAGGTCCAGTCCGGCAAGTCGCTGATGGAGGCGAGCCAGGCGGCGTACGGCGGCTGGGAGGGCTCGGTCGAGATGAACGAGCCCGAGGACGTTCAGGCGGCGCCGGTGGAGGTCCAGGCCGGAACCGACGGCTGGGAGCGGCGCGAGGTGCACCGCGAGCCGCAGGTCCTCACGGAGGTCGCCGTCGACGAGGGCGGCGTCGAGGTCTGGGACACCGATGACGAGGCTATCCAGGGGGCCCTCAGCGCGGGCGACGCCGACCTACCGTACGACCTCGACGCGGTCGGGGACGGCTCGGCGGACGAGCTGGGCCTCCTCGTCGGCGAGGACTTCGACGGCGTCGCCCCCAACGGTGCCGTGACGGGCTTCGACCTCTATGCGCCGCTGCCGCGGCGGGCGCGCGCAGCGACCGGGCCGATCGGCGCGCAGATCGCCGTGCGCGCGTCGTTTCACTACGACGTCGTGCTGATCACCCCCGAGGGCGACGAGACCTACGTCGGGCGGGTGTTCGTGAACCCGGGCGACGACGTGATCATCCCCGTCGGCGGCACCGACCCCGTCGCGATCACCGGGCGCGTCGTCGATGTCCGCGGCGAGCCGGTCGCCGGGGTCGAGGTCAGCACCTGGATGAACCCCGAGGGCGACGTGATGGCGAGCAGCGCGCCCGACGGGACGTTCCGGCTCGAGGCCAAGCCCGGCCAGCCGACGCCGTCGATGTTCTTCTTCAACGACCCCGCGGGCCGCTACGAGGCGACGTCGCGGCGCAACGTCACCGTCGTGTCCGGTGCCGGGCGCGACCTCGGGGCGGTCGTCGTGCGCTCGGCCGAGGAGGAGCCCCCGGGGCAGATGTACGAGCCCTACGGTGGCATCGGCGGGCTCGTGTCCATCGACGACCTCGGGGTGCGGCTCGACGACGTGGAGCCGAGCTCCCCGCTGGCGTTGTCCGGGATCGAGACCGGCGACACCATCGTCACCATCGACGACGCCGCGGCGGCGGAGCTGCCGATGAGCGAGCTCCTGCTGCGCCTGCGGGGCGAGGCCGGGACGACGGTCAACCTGCGGGTGCGGACCGCCGCGGGCGAGCTCTACGACGTGGGCGTCCTGCGCGACACCATCCAGCCCCGGAGCGCGTGGGAGCCGGTCTTGAACGAGGACCAGCCGCAGATCTACTTCGAGTAGCGAGCGCCGCTACTCGAGGCAGGCCGCCGGGGCCGCGGGGAGCCGCACGGCGGAGTAGTCGGCGGTGATACAGGTCGCCGGTCCGCCCGCGAGGGTCGTGCAGGACCAGGTGACCTCGCCGAACGCGACGAGGAGGTTCGACAGGCTCTGGTACTTGTCGCTGCACCCCTGGCAGGACCCGCCGGGATCGTAGCTCGCGTCGAGCTCGCCGCACTTCTCGGCGGGATCGTTCGGCAGCAGCAGGCAGGTGCAGATCTGCCCGAGCGCGGCCTGGCCGAGGACCCCGCTCGGGACCTTGCCGTTGGAGATGGTGCTGCAGGTGTCGTCGAGCTCCCCCTCGAGCACCGCCCCGTCGACCGGGATGGCGTGCTTCACCGGCAGCGTCGTGGAGCAGTTCTTCGGGTAGTTCTCGGTGCCCGCGTAGACGTTGATCGACGCCGGGGCCGACGGCTTCAGGTGGCACCCCTCGCGCGGGAAGACGAAGTCCTGAGCGGACGACGCGATGACGCAGATGTCCTCGGTGCCGTCGACCCGCGAGCCCACGGTCCCCTTGATCGTGACCTCGCTGGCGCTGACCGCGGTCACCTCGAACAGGACGTTCAGCTCGTTCTTCGCGATGTCCGACGTCCACAGCCCGTTGAGCGTCTCGATCACGTTGTGGTCGCCACCGTCGAGGCTCGTGAGCTGCAGCGCGTCGAAGCGATACCACTGCCCCACGGCGAGGCACCCGCAGCCGGCGTTGGACGCGTCGCCGTCGTCCGTCGCCGCGGTGTCCCGCTCGGACTGGTAGGGGAGCTTGTTCTCCGAGGTGTCCACCGGGTTCGAGCACGCCCCGAGCAGGGCGAGCGCGGCGAGGACGGCGGAGACAGGGCGCGGACGAGGGGGTGCGGCGATCATGGGCCGCAGGTTGCACGACCGCCCGGCGCAGGTCAAAGGGACGCGGGGCGCTCGGAGTGGGTTTGCACGATCCCGCGACATGGGTGAAAACCACCCGGTGAATACCCACCCCAGGATCGCCAGCGTCGCGGCCACAGCCGCATCCCTCATCCTCCTCGCCCTCAGCGCGCCGGCCCCCACGGCGCGGGCCGGCGGCTTCGAGATCCCCGAGGGCGGCGCGCGCGCGCTCTCCCGCGGTGGCGCCTTCACCGCCGGGGTCGACGACCCCTCGGCGCTGCTCCTCAACCCGGGGGCGCTCATCCGCCTCAGCGGCACCCACCTCCTCTACAACCACGTGCTGGTCTGGGAGAACGCGACCTTCACCCGCGAGGCGAGCGACCTGCCGCCGGGCCGCGACTACGGCTTCGACCCGCTCGCGCCGGTGAAGAACGACGAGGCCCTCTTCCCCCTCGGCGCGATGCTCATCGCCACCAGCGACCTCGGCCTCGACGACTGGACCTTCGCCGCCGGCGTCTACGGGCCCAACGCCCACGGCAAGAAGCGGTGGCCGACCGACGGCGGCCAGCGCTACATGCTCACGAGCCTCGACGCCATCCTCTTCTACCCGAGCCTCGCGGTGGCCTACGGCGACCGCGAGACCTTCGGCGTGGGCGTCACCCTGCAGTGGGTCATGGCGCCGAGCCTGAACCTCGGGCTGGTCGTCGACGGCTCGCAGACGGGCGAGCTCCACGCGTACTACAGCGGCAACGACGTCGAGGCCCGCATCTCGCTGTCGGACATGACCAGCTTCTCGGCGCTGCTCGGGGCCTGGTGGCGACCCACCCCCGAGCTCGAGATCGGCGTGTCCGGCCGCGTCGTGCCCGCCAACCTGAACCTCGAGGGTGACTTCACCCTGCACAACGTCCCCGGTCAGACCCAGTTCTCCGACGCCCAGCTCCAGGTGACCGGCTCAGCGGCGAGCCTGGACCTCACCATCCCGCCGACCGCCCGCGCCGGCGTGCGCTACCGCGGCCTCGACGGCGACCGCGAGGTCTTCGACGTCGAGCTCGACGTCGTCTACGAGGCCTGGTCGATGATCGAGCGCTACGACGTCCACCTCGACGGCACCATCAACCTCTTCGTGGGCGCCGAGGCGCCCAACGCCGTCATCGAGAAGCGCTGGATGGACACCCTCTCGGTCCGCCTCGGCGGCAGCTGGAACGCCTGGCAGCAGGGCGACAACCGGCTGCAGCTCTCGCTCGGCGGCTACTGGGAGAGCCCGACCATGCCCAAGAACTACGAGCACCTCGACTTTCTGGCGTTCGACCGCGTCGGGGTCGGCGCCGGGGTGACGGCCCAGCTGTCCAACGTCCGCCTGACCGTCGCCTACAGCCACGTCTTCCAGGGCTCCCGCGACGTCGACGAGCGCTACTCCAAGGTCTACCAGCAGCGCCCGCTCGACCCGTGTCCGGATCAATGCGACAGCGGCGCCGGCTGGTCCGGCGTGCCGTCGAACCCCGGCCGCTACGAGTCGAGCTACGATCTCCTGGCCGCCGCGGTCGAAGCCTCGTTCTGACCACGCCGCGGCGCGTCATCTCGCCGCAGGGTTCGACCCCGACCCGCAGCGCAGCGTCGCAAACCGTGAACATCGTTCGGGCCTCCGAAAGAAACCCGGTTCCCGTTCAGTTCTTACCTGACGAAGCCGATGACGCAGTGCATCATCGGCGGCGCTCGAACGGACTGAGCGAGGAGGCGAGGATGGATCGGGAGCGGTTGGTCAACGCGGTGCTGGCGCCTGCAGACGCGGCGATGGGGTGGGTGGTCGACGGCCTCGCCCGGGCCGGGATCCTCGAGCGCGCGTCGTCGGTCATCATGAGCGGTATGAAGGCGGCGCTGCGGACCCAGTTCTCGCTCCAGAACGGCCTCGTCATCGAGGGCGCCGAGAACGTGCCGCGGGAAGGCGGCGTGATCCTCGCCTCGAACCACCAGAGCTGGCTCGACGTCCAGGTCCTCGGCGCGTCAGCGCCGCGCCGGGTCCACTTCCTCGCCAAGCAAGAGCTGGGCGAGTGGCCGGGGCTGCGCCACCTGATTCGCCTGTCCGAGTCGGTGCTCGTGCAGCGCGGCGGCGACGACGAGGCCCTCGAGCGCATCGCCGAGGCCCTGCGCCGCGGCTGGGCCGTCGGCATCTACCCCGAGGGCACCATCCCCGGCGAAGAGAACATCCCCCGCAGCGCCGTCGAGCCCGCGACCGGGCTCCTGCGCGGCAAGAGCGGCGTCGCCCGCCTCGCCCTGGCCTCCGGCGTCCCCATCATCCCGGTCGGCGTCTCCGGCACCGGCCGCGCCCTGCCCCCCGAGACCTACCCGCGCCTCGAGGTGCTGCGCCCGCCGCGCAACACCCCGATCCGCATCCGCTTCGGCCGCCCCATCACGATGGACGACTACCTCGGGCGCACCCACGACCACGCGCTGGTGCGCGAGCTCACCGACCGCCTGATGCGCGACGTCAGCGCGCTCGTCGACCACCGCGCGAACTACATCCCGATCCAGGTGCCGGTCACCCCGCCGCCGGCCTTCGGGCGCGTCGGCGTGCTGCTGCTCCACGGCTTCAGCTCGCACACCGACACCGTCAGCGGGCTCGTGCCGCACCTCGACGCGGCCCAGATCCCCTACGAGATGCCGTGGCTCCGCGGCCACGGCACCCACTGGAGCGACCTGCGCGGCGTCACCGCGCGGGACTGGTACACCGACGCCGAGCGGGCGCTGGTGACCCTCGCCGGGCGCGTCGACCGCGTCGTCGTCGTTGGCCTGTCGATGGGCGGCCTCGTCGGCCTCGAGCTGGCCATGCGCCACCCCGAGCTCGTCGCCGGGCTGTGCACCGTCGGCGCCGCCCTGCGCTTCGCCGACCCGCTCTCCGGCCTGACGCCGCTCCTCGAGCGCGTCGCCGGATCGTGGCCGAGCCCGAACGCCTTCAACGACCCGGCGCTGGCCACGAACTCGCGCAACTACACGCGCTTCCCGACCGACGCCTTCGCCGAGCTGTGGCGCTACGCCAAGCACATCGAGGGCCGCCTCGGCGAGGTCCACGTCCCGATCCGCGTGCTGCAAAGCAAGAAGGACCATGTGGTCGCTCCAGTAGCAGGGAACATGATCTACGAGAAGGTCAGCTCGCTGCACCGCGAGATCACCTGGTACGAGGCCAGCGGGCACGAGATGCTGCAGGACCTCGAGGCCGACCGCGTCATGGGTGACGTCATGGACTTCGTCGCGCGCTTTCGGCGCGGTGGCCCCAAGGCGGTCGCCGACGCCCGCGAGAGCGGCGTGGCCTGAGCCAGGCGACGGCAGGTCGAGGACCGGAGTCCGCAGCTGGCGGGGGTCGGGGCGACGCGGTCGCGCCTACCGCCGACCGCGGAGGACGCAGGTCCTCGACCGATACGATTCGGAGCTGGGTCCGGCGCCGGCTGGAATCGCGAGATCTAAGCGCGCCCGGGAGGGCCGGTCGGCCGTCCCGGGCGCAGCGCGCTACTTGGTGACCTTGGCTTCCTGGAGGAGGGCGGCGTAGGCGTAGCCGGCGCCGAAGTCCTGGTCGAGGGCCAGCGTGCCGGTCACCGTGACGACGTCGCCCACCGCGGCGACGTCCATGGTGGTGACCGTGATGTCGTGGGTGGCCGAGGTCGGGTCGCCCGAGCCGTCCTGCACGTGGAGCCAGTTCTTGCCGAGGATGTTGCCGTTGTACTTCACGACCTTGCCGCGGACGGTCACGACCTTGCCGGCGAGGTCGCTCTTCTGGGCCCAGATCTCGCCGACGCTCAGCCCGCCGGGGGCCTTGTCGACGTGCACGTCGGCCGCGGCCACGGCCGGCGACCCGTGGGCCGCCATCGCCTCGTCGACCGCCCCGGCCTTGTCGTCGCCCATCACCGCGGCGGCGGCCATCTTGCCGCGGTCGACCGCGACGCCCTGAGCGCCAGCGGCCTGGCCGGCGAGGTTGCCGAAGTAGATGGTGTCGAAGGTCCGGTTGAGGGTCTTGCTCTCGAACTTGGTCATCAGCATCGGATCGACGACCGTGACCTCCGCGCCGGCCTCGATCGCGGTCTGCGGGACGGCCGCCCAGACCTCGCCGTCGGGGCCGGCGATGCGCAGATAGGAGTAGGAGGAGGCGTCGAGGCGCTCGAGCACCTTGCCCTGGATGTTGGTGATCTTGGTCATCGCGCCGGGCGCCGCGACCTCAGCGGCGGGGGCGACGGCGGCGGGGGCCGCGGCCGGAGCCGGAGCCGGCGCGGGAGCCGGATCGCCCTTCTCGCAGGCGGGCAGGACGAGGATGAGCGCGAGCAACATGAAAGCGGTTCTCATGACGATCTCCCAGGCCCAGCGGGCCACCGAAACACGCCTGGGCGATAGCACACACCGGGGGCCGGGACCACGCTTTACTGAGGTCGATCAGAGTCCCGCGCCGGCGCTTCCGTCAGAACCACGCCGACAGGTCGAGGTAGACCAGGTGCCCGTAGGCCCCGAGCTCGCTGTCGAGGCGTCCCGCCGAGAGATCCCCCCCTGCGCCGATCCCGTCGAAAGCGCCGATCCCGAGATCGACGTTCTGCGCGATGTCGTAGCGGAGGCTCGTGGCCACGAGCAGGCTCGGGTCGGCGAGGTTCGAGATGACCGACACGCTCAGCGTCAGCTGCTCGGTCAGCTGATAGCGCGCGCCCGCGCCAGCGTAGTAGCGGCCAAGCCAGAAGACCTCACCGCGGGCGAACTCCGGGCTCGTCACCGCGAGCGCCGCGTAGCCCTCGGAGCGGGACGCGCCGGCGCCGTTGTAGTGCGCCTCGACGGTCAGCGTGAGGTCGCCGTGGAACCAGTCGACCCCGAGGGTCGCCCGCGGGCGCAGGACCTCGTCGCGCGCCAGGTCCCAGGCCCCCCACCAGACCTCGCCGCGGAGCTTCACCTCGTCGCAGGCGAACGACACCCCGCCCATCACCGCCAGCTCGCGCCACTGCTTGGCGAGGGCGACGTAGACGTCCGCGTCGCCGAGGTACGCGGTGAGCCGCGCGCCGCCGGAGAGATCCTCGACGCTGCCGCGGTCCGCGACCACGAGGTCCAGCTCGAGCGTGTCGCTCAGCGGGATGCCGACCCGCAGCGCGTCCACCCCACGCTTCTGCGACGTGTCGAGGTCGAAGGGGCTGAAAGCGGCCCAGGCGTCGGCCACGGTGAACAGGTTCGACGTCCCCCAGCTGATCGCCTGGCGGCCGAGGGCGACGTCGACCCGGCCGAGAAAGAGCCGCAGCACCAGCCGATCGACGTCGTGCTCGAAGGCGGTGCCGCGGTCGTCGACGATGACCGAGCGCAGGTCGACGGTGCGCTTGGGCGCGGGCGTCACGCCGACCCCGAGGCCGCCGGCCAGCGCGGCGTCGGAGCCGGTGACGGTGAGCGCGAAGCGGTCGTGGAGCTCGAGGGTGGCGAGCTGCCCGAGGGTCAGCTTCCACTCGAGGCGCAGGAGCGCCTGGCTCAACCCCAGCGCGTCGGGCAGCCCCGCGCCGTCGATCGTCGGGAGCTGCACGCCGCTGAGCTCGCGGGCGTAGCCGCCCAGGGTGAAGCTCGCGTCGTCGCTCTCGAAGAGCGTGACCCCGGCCCGGGCCGACGGCGCCCCGGCGAGCCAGGTGATCGCCGCCAGCGCCAACGCCAGCGTGAGGCGCTCAGCGCCGCTCATCGCCGCTCATCGCCGTCGATCCGCCCGTCCTTGAGCCGGACGACCCGCCGCGCGCGAGCGATGAGGTCGGGGTCGTGGGAGGCGAAGACGAAGGTCGTACCGTGCTCGGCGTTCAGCTCGAGCATGAGATCGAGGAGGTTGCCCGACGTCTCCGAGTCCAGGTTCGCCGTCGGCTCGTCGGCGAGGACCAGCGCCGGGCGCGAGGCGATGGCCCGGACGACCGCGATGCGCTGCTGCTGGCCCCCGGACAGCTCGTGCGGCTTGCGCGTCAGCATGTCGCCGAGCCCGACCCGCTCGAGCAGGGGGACGACGAGCCGGCGCCGCTCGGTCCGCGGCACCCCGGCCAGGGCCAGGGTGTACTCGGCGTTCTCGTAGCAGGTGAGGACCGGGACGAGGTTGTAGGCCTGAAAGACGAAGCCGAGGGACGTGAGGCGGAACCTCGCGGCGACCGAGCGGGACAGGTGCGTGATCTCGCGGCCGGCGACCAGGATGCTGCCCTCGGTCGGGTGGTCGAGCGCGCCGATGAGGTTCAGCAGCGTCGACTTGCCCGAGCCCGAGGGGCCGGCGAGGACGACGAACTCGCCCTGGCCCACGTCGAGGTCGACCCCGCGCAGGGCGAGGACCTCGACCTTGCCCTGCTTGTAGACCTTGGTGACGTCTCGGGCGGTGATGATGGCGGTGTCCGCGTCGGGGGCGGCCGAGGGTGCCGTTGCAGCGGTCATTCGTAGGTCCTCATGGCCTGGCTCGGGTCGAGGCGGGTGGCCCGCCACGCCGGGTAGAGCGCGCTGAGCAGGATCATGACGAGCACGGCCGCGCCGGAGCCGAGCCAGCGCGGCGCGTCGACCTTCGTGTAGATGATGAGGTCGTCCATGATGACCCCGGAGACGTCGAAGTCGCCGCCGATGAAGGCGCCGTAGTCGAGCCCGTGGGTCGCGAAGTAGGCATGGCCGGCCAGGGCGAGGGCGAACCCGAGCGTCATCGCGACCAGCGCGAGGAGGACGGTCTCGCGCAGGACGAGCCCGCCGATGCGGGCCGGGGTCACCCCGAGGGCGGCGAGGAGCCCCAGCTCGCGGACGCGCTCGATGACCGACATCAGGAACGTGTTCGCGATGCCGAAGGCGACGATGACGAAGATGACCAGGGCGAACATGATGTTCATATTCCCATCCATCTCGATGAAGCCGACGAGCTCCGGCATGGCCTCCTGCCAGGTCAGCAGCTCGAGGCCGGCGCTGGCGGTGCCGAGCGCGCGCGCGACGTCGGCCTTCAGCGCGTCGAGGGGCTCGCCCGGATCGCCGAGGACGCCGATCTGCGTCACCCCGGCGCCGAGCTTGGCGACCTCCTGGGCGGTCGCGAGGCGGACCAACGCGATCTGGCGGTCGATCTCGGCCGATCCGGTGGCGACGATCCCGCCGAGGCGGAAGAGCGCCGGCTCCTCCTTGCCGGTGGCGTCGACGAAGCGCAGCACGACGCGATCGCCGAGGTCGACGGAGAGGTCGTCGGCGAGCTTCTCGCCGAGCACGATGGCGCGCGGATCGTCGCCGCTGAGGAAGTCGCCCCGCTTCAGATAGCGCGACAGGTCGTTGAAGGGGCGCTCGGCCGCGGGGTCGATGCCGCGCACGTTGGCGCCAGCGAAGCCCTCCCGGGACGCGCTGGTGAGGAGGCCCTCGAGGATGACCCTGGCGGCGACCCCGCGGACCCCGGCGACGCGCTCCGCGGCGGCGATGACCGGTCCCGGCGCGGTGATGTTGGCGGTGCTGTCGCGCCCCTTCCACCAGCCGTCGTGGTGGATGAGGACCCCGCCGCCGGCGGAGCGCTCGGCGGCCTGCATCATCTTGCCGTACATCCCGTCGCCGAGCGCCAGGCTCATCAGGAACATGGCGACCGCGAGCGCGATGGCCGAGCCGGTGATGAGGGTGCGCGCGCGGTTGCGGAGGAGCTGACGCCAGGCGAGCTTCCACATGGCCCTATCCTCTGCCGCTGATGGCCGTGACGGGGTTGGCGCGAGCGGCCTTGATGGCGGGCCACAGGCCGCACACCAGGGCGACGACGGCGGTCCAGACGATGGGCGGGCCGAGCTTGGCGACGTCGAGTCGGAAGTAGATGAGGTCGTCGAAGGCGATGCCGGCCCAGGAGATGCCCTCGCCGGTGCCGGAGGACGCGAAGGCGCTCATGTCGAGGCCGTTGGCGGCGTGGTAGCTGACGAGCGCGGCGCCCAGGGCGACGCCGAGCGCGGCGCCGATGGTCGAGAGGAAGATGCTCTCGAGCACGAGCTGCACGCCGAGGCGGTTCGGGGTGGTGCCGATGGCGACCAGGACGCCGAACTCGCGGCGGCGCTCGAGGGCGCTCATGCGCTGGGTGTTGAGGATGCCGAGCGCGATGAGGGCGAAGATGATGAGGTAGAAGATCCACATGCTGCCCTCGGAGACCTCGATGAGCTTGGCCATGTCGGGGACCAGCTCCTTCCAGGTGCGGAGCTCGGCGCCGGCGGGCACCAGCGGCGCGACGGCGGCGCGGGTGCGCTCGAGGTCGGCGCCGGGGGCGAGGCCGAGGGCGAGCTCGTGGACGCGGCCGTCGAGGGCGGCCAGGTACTGGGCGTCGACGAGGTGGAGGTAGACGAAGCGGCGGTCGACGTCGACGTTGCCGGTCTGGATCAGGCCGACGACGACCATCGTGTCGTCCCCCTTGGAGCCGTCGGCGGTGACGAGGTCCATGACGAGCTCGTCGCCGGGGCCGACCCCGAGGTGGTCGGCGAGGCCCTTGCCGAGGACGACCTCGCGCCGCGCGGGGGGCTCGGGGGGGACGGCGGAGAGCCAGCGGCCGGCCTTGACGGCCTTGAGGACGGCGGTGACCTGCGGCTCCCGCACGGCGTCGACCCCGATGACGACGGCGGCGCGCGAGCGCGTCGCGTGGCCGACCAGCGCCATGTCGTTGAGGCGCGGGGCGACGCCGCTGACACCGGAGGTCGCGGCGATGGCGTCGAGGAGCTCCGGGGGGGCGTCGAGGGTCTCCCACAGCGACGGCTTCTTCGCGTAGTCGGCGTCGTGGATCTGCAGCGACCCGAGCTGCCCGGCGGTCGCGCCGCGCGCCATGGCCTGGAGGTAGGCGTCGGTGAAGGCGCTGACCCACACGATGAGGCCGACCCCGATGGCGACACCACCCACCGTCAGGGCGGTGCGCCAGCGGTTGCGGCCGAGGCTGCGCAGGACCAGGCGGATCATCGCTCGGTGGCCCGGCGCAAGCCCTGCGGGGTGAACATCCCGGCGGGCACCGGGCCGTCGAAGGTCATCTGGAGGTAGGCGACCGTCGTGTGCTCGTCGGGCATGTCGAGCGGCACCAGGCGCATGACGGTGGGGAGGCGGCGCCCGCCGAGCTCCTTGACCTCCTCGAAGGTCATGCGGCGCACGACCTTGTCACGGTCGTAGTAGTCGACGCGCGTCGGCAGCAGGTCGCCCGCGGCCACGAAGTACTCGAGCTTGGTGTAGACGATGGCCGTGTCGGGCTTGGGGACCATGCGCAGCCGGAGCAGCTCGACGCCGCCCTCGGTGACCCGCGCGAGGGTGGTGTCGTAGTCCTCCTCGTAGGAGGACTCGCGCATCAGGTCGTCGTTGCTGAAGTGGCTGCCCATCCAGCTCTCACCGAGGAGCCCGGGCGGGATGCGCAGCAGCCGGTCGGAGCGCTTGCCGTAGCTCCACATGCCGTCCTCGGTCTTGAGGCTGGCGTTGCCGGCCTCGCGCGCCGGGGCGCGGATGACGACCAGGCCGCGGTCGGCGCCCTTGGTCCACGCCTCCATCTCGAGGGTCCGGCTGTAGTGCTTGGTCACGACCTCCATCCTCAGGGTGCCGTGGGAGGAGTCCGAGCGGTACAGCGCGTCGAGGCGCTTGGTGACCTCCGCGACCGTCGGCAGCGCGGGGTCGCCCTCGGCCGCGAGCGCGGCGCCGGCGGGAGCGAGGACGGTGAACGTCGCCACGAGGGCGAGCAGTCGGAGAGAGCGGTTGCGGGTCATGACGACCTCCTCGGGCGCTGGCGCCAGGGTACACCATCGCGGCCCCGGGACCGAGCGTCACGGCGCGCCACCACGGCGGCCGCTACCAGAGGGACGGAGCGCCGTAGGTCCCGAGGTCGCGATCGGTGGTGACCAGCACCAGCCGCTCCTCGGGCGCCTGGGAGACGAGCAGCGATGCTGAACTGCGTGACGCCTCCGTTCGCAGGATCGAGCTGCCTGACCTATTGAACGCTTGTCACCCTCCGGCGTCGCAGGCTCTCGCCATCGGTCCGCCGATGTGCCAGTAGACGGGCATGAAGGACGCCGTACAACGCCTGCAGCAGATCGCCCCGACCGTCGCGCGCCACGTGCGCTCGCGGGACGGCACGAGCGTCGCCTACTACGTGGTCGGGAGCGGGCCGCGGGTGTGGGTGATCCCGCCGGGGCTCGGCACGCCCCCGTCGGCCTGGAGGCGCGTCTTCAAGCGCTTCAAGGACGAGTTCACGATGGTGACGTGGGACCTGCGCGGGACCTTCCGCTCCGGCGTGCCGACGGACCTCGGGCGCCTCGCCATCGAGGACCACGCCGACGACCTCGCCGCCATCGTCCGGGCGGAGGGGCTCGAGCGCTATATCCTCGGCGGGTGGTCGCTGGCGGTTCAGACCAGCCTCGAGCACTACCACCGCCACCCGGAGCAGGTCGACGCGCTGGTGCTGCTCAACGGCACCTACGAGCACGTCCTGCGGACCGCCCTGCACCCGGGCCTCGAGCCGCTGCTGCTGACCGCCGTGCGCGGGCTGGCGTGGGCCGGCGGCCGCTTCGGCGGGCTCATCTCCCGCGGCGTGCAGCTCGGGCCGGCGGTGATGCCCCGCCTCGGCCTGCTCGCGACCTCGACGCCGCTCTTCGGCGAGGTCCTGCGCGACTTCGCCGGCCTCGACTGGGGCGTCTACTTCCGCATCGCCCTGGCCGTGAACGCCCACAGCGCCGCCGCGTATCTGCCCGAGGTGCGCGTGCCGACGCTCATCACCGCGGGTGACGCCGACCGCATGACCCCGGTCGTGACCGCCGAGGCGATGCACCAGCGCATCCCGGGCAGCCAGCTGGTCATCTTCCCGGGCGGCACCCACTACACCCAGACCGAGTTCCCCGAGGCGATGAACGAGGCGCTCGCGGCCTTCTTCGCGACGCTGCCCCCCGCCTGAGGCGCGCGCGCGTCGAACGTCCGGACGTTTGCCCCGTCGCGGGCCCCGAGGGGTCAGAACCCTCGGGCCGGCGCGCGCAGCGCGTCCGCAGCAGGCGCGCGTAGACCCAAGCGCGCGCTGGTGCGTCGCACCGTCGGGCGCCGCGCCACGGTGAAGAAAATCCGAAGGTCACCGTGGGCTCGCGTCACCTGGGGGATGATGAACGCTCCCGCGACAGCCCGCGTGAAGGCCGAGCCGGCGGCGACCGACGCCGTGGACGTCGGCGCGCTGTTCGACGCCCACGCGGCGGCGCTCTTGCGGCTGGTCGAGCGGCTCACCGGGCCCGGCGGGCACGTCGAGGACGTCGTCCAGGACGTGTTCCTCGTGGCGCATCGCGGCGCGGACGCGCTGGCGGCGGCGGAGAGCCCGCGGGCGTGGCTCTACGGGATCGCCGTCAACCTGTGCCGCGAAGAGCGACGGCGGCGGCGGCGGCGCGAGGGGCTGTGGCGCCTGTGGGGGCCGCGGGAGGCGGCGCCCACGGTCGCGGCGGACGACGTCGCGGCGCGGCGGCAGCTGGGCGAGCGGGTGCGGGCGTGCGTCGCGGCGCTGCCGGACGCACAGCGCGAGGTGGTGGTGCTCTACGAGCTCGAGGGGCTCGAGGGCGCGGCGATCGCGGCGCTGCTCGAGATCCCCGTGAACACGGTGTGGACCCGGCTGCACGCGGCGCGCGGGCGGCTCGCGGGGATCCTGCGCAAGCGGGGCCTGGGCCCGGGAGGCGAGCGATGAACGGCCCGCGACGACTGCGAGACGACTCGGCGTTCTTCGAGGCGACCGGCGTGGACCTGGCGGCCGAGTCCGAGGTCCTGATGACCCACGACCTGCCGCGGCTCAAACGCCGCGTGATGGGCGCGGTGGCCCGGGGCGCGGCGCCGCGGCTGTCGCCGACCCGCGGGGGGCCGGGGCTCGGGCACGTCGTCGCCCTGCTCGCCGTCGGCGGGGCGATCGTCGGGGCGCTGGCGAGCGGGCGGGGGGAGCCGGCTGGCGCCGCGGTGCAGGCTGAGCGATCGCTTGATGCAATGCAGCAAGAATCCGCAGTGAAGGCAGTCATCAATATTGATTTCGGCGGAGAGGCGCTCGTCGCGACTGCGGAATCACCCGCGCCTGAGGCGACCCGAGGCCGCGCGGGCCGAGAGGTGGCGACGACCATCTGGGAGGAG
>PHBI01000002.1:126920-130312 GCA_002841945.1 Deltaproteobacteria bacterium HGW-Deltaproteobacteria-14 | reverse complement strand
GGGCGACCGGCGCCGACGCGGTCGTGCTCGCCCGCTGGGAGCGCCAGGTGGCGCGGGTCGCGGCCGGCGTCGCGGTGCGCGAGCTCGCCGCCCGGACCCGCGCCGCGGAGGAGCGCTTCGCTGATCTGGAGGCGCTGCGGCCCCAGCTGCGCTGAGGTCGCCCTGCGGCGCGCCGGCGTGCTGGCGCGACGGCGTGGCCCTGTGGCTCGGCGACGTCTCCATCAAACACGCTCCCTTCGGGGTCGCGGTTTGGGGCCGCGCGGCCTATGCTGAGGAGGTTGCGGGGCCTGAGCCGGGAGAGAGCGCATGGTACGGGCGAGCGTCGGCGCGGTCGGGGTGCTTTGGGTGGTGGTCATGGGAGCGTGCGCCGGGGAGGCGCCGGTCCCGAGCGGGGCGGTTCAGAGCGTCGCGATCGTCGTCGCACCCCTGACCCTCGACGGCGTCACCAACGCCAGCTGGCGCCTCACCGTGGCCAACGGCAGCGACGAGCTGGTGTGGACCCGCGACGTCGACGCCGACCGCTTCGGCGACGGGGCCGGCTCGCTCAGCTTCGTCGGGCCGTGCGACGCGGACGACCCCAACAACAGCGTCACGGTCGAGCTCCTCGAGCTCTACCGCGGCGCGGCTGCGGTGGTCCCGACCGGTGAATACGTCAACCCCGGCCCGCTGTCGCAGCGCGTCGCGTGCGTGGCGAACGCCGACGTCGCCGTGCGCTTCGAGGTCACCATCGCCCGCGCCGCGGAGCAGGGCTTCTTCGACATCGCCCTCGACCTCGACGACCTCTTCTGCTCGGCGAAGCTCGATTGCCAGCAGGCCCTGCTCTTCGACGCCGGCGGCGTGCGCCGGCCGACCTTCGTGCTCGGCTTCGCCTGCACCGCCGACCTGACGGCAGACGCGACCGTGCTCTACCTCGATGACCTCGTCATCGACTGCGACGGCGCCGCCGAGGACGCGACGGTCGACCCGAGCGCGGGCCCCGGGCTCTTGACCGCCGGTGGCGGCGTCAGCCAGGACGCGACCGATCCCCTCGTGTTCTCCGCCGCGGTCTACACCGGCGACGAGCAGCTCACCAGCGGCGGCCAAGGCGCGGGCAAGGTGTACTGGAACGTCGCGGTCGGGATCGTCGCCGACCGCGGCGCCAACTGCCACCTCCGGACCCACGGCACCGCCGCGGCCGAGGTGTTCACCGCCAACGCCACGCCCGCGCTCACGAGCTACCCCGTCATCGCCTGGGACGTCGCCCTGACCGACGGCGGCGGCCAGCTCCTGTGCGCCAACCACCCGGTCGGCGGGGGGGACGGCGTCAGCGTCGGCTACACCCCCCTCACCGCGCCTCGCACCTTCGCGCACAGCTCCGCGGGCAGCGCCGGCGTCCCCCAGGCGATGCTGATCCCGGCCTACTTCTACCCGGACTGGTGGAACGGGACCTACAGCTGGACGCCGATGCTCACCGGCGCGCCGACGGGCAGCGTCGCGATCATGAACCCGAACAGCGGGCCCGACGCGGCGGTGAACCCCGACTACGAGGTCGCGCTCGCGGACGCTCAGGCCGCCGGGTTGACCGTGATCGGCTACGTGTGGACCGACTACGGCGCCCGCGCCGCGGCGCTCGTCGACGCCGACATCGACGCCTACTACGCCTTCTACCCGGACCTCGACGGGATCTTCTTCGACGGCACCCCGAGCGCCGATGACGCCCCGCTGCAGGCGTGGTACGCCGCGCGGGTCGCCCACGCGCGGGCTCAGGCCGTGACGGTGTTGACCGTCTTGAACCCGGGCACGCTGACCGCCGAGAGCTGGTACGGCGTCGCCGATGTCCTGACCGTCTTCGAGGACGACGCCGCGGCCTACGTGGGGAGCGCCGACCTGCCCGGGTGGACCGCGAGCTACCCGGCCGGCGGCTTCGCGCACCTCATCCACGACGCGGCGAGCGCCGATCTGGCGAGCCTGGTGGCCCTCGGCGAGGCGCGCAACGCGGCGCTCATGTACGTCACCGACGACACCTACCTGCCCGACTACAACCCGTGGGACACGCTGCCGAGCTACCTCGCGGCCGAGTCCGCGCTGCTCGGCGGGCGGTGACGCCGGCGGCGGCGCCGCTCAGCGGTGGTCGAGGCGGATGACGTGCGGGTGGCGCGTGAGGGCGGTGATGAGCGCTGGGGTCACCGCGCGATCGATGGTCACGTGCGCGAAGGCGGCCGCGCGGTCGCGGAAGGTGCCGGTGTGGACCGTCAGCGCGTTCACGCCGGCGTCGCGCAGCGCCACGAAGACCGCCGCGAGGACCGCCTCACCTTGGCGGAAACGAATGATGAGCGTCCCCGCGACCCCGGTGGCGGCGCCGAGGTTCACGCAGTCGGGGACGACGTCGGTGAGCAGGAACTGCTCGACGTGGCCGAGCACCGTGCTGGCGATGGCCTCCGACGCCTCGGCGGTGGCCGCCGCGAGGCGGTCGGTCGCGAGCAGCGTCGGGTAGGCGTCCGCCGCGAACGGCACCTCGTCGCCGTAGTCGTCCGGGTCGTAGACGTCGAGGCCGAGGCGCAGCCGTCCCGCCTCGAGGGCGGCCTTTGCGGCTGCGAGATCGATGAGCCCGCGGCGAGAAATGTTGATGAGGGTCGAGCCGCTCTGCATTGCTGCAATGCACTCGGCGGTCGCCAGCAGGGCGGCGTCCGGGCCCTCGGGGTGGAGGCTCACGATGTCGGAGGTGGCGAACAGCTCCGCGGGGGTGCTCGCGCGCTTGACGCGGGCCTCGGCGGCCAGCGCCGCCGTGAGGCCCTCGCCGTAGACCTGGATCCGCATCCCGAGCGCGGCGGCGACCTCCTGGAGGTGCTTCGCGGTCGCGTCGTAGCCGTAGAGGCCCAGGGTCCGGCCGCGCAGGCCCTGGGCGGTCGCGCGCGACGGCTGGGGGTAGGCCCGGTAGAGCTGGCGATCGAGGCCGAGCACGAGCCCGAGGACCAGCTCGGCCCGCGCGGCGGCGTCCGCCTCGGGGCAGTGCGACACGAAGACGCCGCGCTCGCTCGCCGCGGTCAGGTCGATGTTCTCGGCGCCGGACCCAGCGTGAACGATGACGCGCAGCTTGGTCCCCGCCTCGATGGTCCGCCGCGTCACCCGCGTGCGCCCGACCACCAGGATGTCGACGTCGGCGATGGCGCCCGGGAGGTTGTGGCTGCCGAGGGACGTGTCCTCGGTGACGTTCAGTCCCAGGGCTTCGAGCCCCGCCTTGGCTTCGACCGGCAGCGTGTCCACGATCAGCGCGTGCATGGTGACTCCTCGATGCGTGCGAACCCGGCGAAGATAGCAGACGCGCGTGACAGCGCTAACCTGAAACGGCAGGGCGCGGACCGGAGTCCGCAGCTGGCGGAGCGGGGTCGCGCGCCAGCGCGGCCCCGCTCCGG